>SVQC01000054.1 GCA_015065585.1 Oscillospiraceae bacterium | reverse complement strand
ACCGCTGCGGCGGGATTACTCATCGGCAAAAGCCTCTTTGGAACCACACGCTTAGCGTGTGGTTTTCGTTATAAAAATGAGAAAACGCCGCAGTTAAAGTCAAAACGGCGGCGTTTGTTTTATTTATTTGTTTGCATCCCTAAAGGATATGAAATTATAGCTTTTCAGTATCTCAAAAAACTTTGCAAGGCGTTCGTAAAGAGGCTCGGCTTTGTCACCAAAATGCTCCTTTACAGCTTTTCCGATTTCTATTATATCGGTCTTGCCGTCAATAAGGGGCCAAATAAAGCTTCCGTTTTCATCAAGATGTACGAAACTGATTTTAGGCTTTGCGAAAAACTTCTGAGCAATACGGTTTGCCCAACCTGTATTTTCAATCTCAAGGGTTACTTTTCCGTCACCATTTGTAGTCCAGTTTATAGCGGGATTTATGACGGGAATTTGCTCAAGATAGTTTTTTGAAATTTTATTTTTCTTCTTCATTAGTCTTTTTTGCTGCCTTTAGAAAGGCTGAAGATAAGAAGAGTAGTAATAATTAAACCGAAGAGAACGATGCTTCCAATGCTGAGCGCCCATTCGGGAAGATTAATAAAGCCGGAAATATCAATTTTCTTATCAAGGTCAAGAACGGCAAAGGCGGCAAGAAGTATACCTACAAGACCCTCGCCGGCAATCATACCAGAGCTGAAAAGGATACCCTTGTTGGTGGCTTTTTCGCGCTTTTCTTCATTTTTGATTCTGTCAAAGAAGAAACGGATAATACCGCCCACCATAATACAAGCGTTAAGGTGAACAGGCAGATAAATACCAATAGCAACGGGAAGTACGGGGAGCTTGAGAATTTCAACAACAACGGCAATAAGCACACCGATAAGGATAAGACCCCAAGGAAGCTTACCGCCCATAATACCCTCAATAACCATCTTCATAAGGGTGGCCTGGGGAGCGGCAATTTCTTCGCTTCCGAAGGTCCAGGCAGTATCAAGAAGATTGAGGGTGAATCCGATAGCAAAGGCGGCGGCAACAACACCAACAACCTCGCCAATCTGCTGTTTCCAAGGTGTAGCGCCAAGGAGATAACCGGTTTTAAGGTCCTGAGAGGTGTCACCTGCAATAGCGGCAACAATACAGATTATTGAACCGATAGCAATAGCGGCTTTCATACCGTCAGCGCCGTTCATACCGGTAAATTTAAGAACTAAGGTTGAGATAAGAAGAGTTGCTATAGCCATACCTGAAACGGGGTTGTTACTGCTACCCACAATACCTACCATACGGGAAGAAACGGTTGCAAAGAAGAAACCGAAAACAACAACGATTATTGCGCCCAAGGGAGAAACGGGAACGGCGGGAACGAGCCAAACGATAATAGTTAAAATAACTATCATACCGATAACAACGGCCATGTTAATATCCTTATCGGTACGAAGTGAACCGGCGCCTTCGTTTTTGGCAAAAATAGATTTAACGGCATCGCGGAAGGTACGGACAATAAGGGGTAGGGATTTAATAAGGCTGATTATACCGCCTGCGGCAAGAGCGCCTGCACCGATATAACGAATGTAGCTTCCCCAGATACCGTAAGCACCTTCAGCTGCAAAAATCTCACCTATAGAAGCGTCAGTGCTTGGGTACATAACCATATCAGCGCCGAAAAGCACGATAATAGGAATAAGCACCATCCAGCTTAAAACACCGCCGGCGAACATATAGGAAGAAATCTTAGGCCCGCAAATGTATCCAACGCTCATTACGGCAGGATAAATCTGAGTACCGATGGACGAGGGATAAAGCTTTTTAAAGGTTACGGCAATTTCACCGGGAACAGCCTTAAGGCCGTCAATGATGAACTTAAAAAGGGCGGCAAATCCCATACCGGCAAAAACGGTAGAAGCGTTAGCGCCGCCTTTTTCGCCCGCAAGCATAACCTCGGCGCAGGCTTGTCCTTCGGGATAGGGAAGAATTCCGTGTTCGCGGACTATAAGAGCGTTGCGGAGTGGAATCATAAAGAAGACGCCCAGAAGACCGCCTATAAGTGCGATAATAGTAATTGTAATAAGACTGGGCTTTTCCATAACGCCTTCGTGATACCAGAGGTATAATGCAGGCATAGTGAAGATAGCACCGGCGGCAAGAGATTCACCCGCTGAGCCGATAGTCTGGACCATATTGCTTTCAAGAATAGAGTTTTTGCGCATGACTACGCGGATTACGCCCATAGCGATAACAGCGGCAGGAATGGAAGCGGAAACCGTCATACCTACTCTAAGACCGAGATAAGCGTTAGCAGCACCGAATATTACCGAAAGAAGAATACCCATAATAACGGAGGTTACGGTTATTTCAGGGGTAATTCTTTCAGCCGGAACATAGGGCTTAAAGGAAGTTTTGTTATCCATAAATGTTCTCCTTAATTTTATTTGTTTACACACATTCATAATGATACCAAAAAACAAACTAAATTGCAACAAAAAACGCTCGAAATTTCGAGCGTTTTTACTTTTATTTATTAAATTTTAAAAAGCAGCCATTGTGGCGTCCTGATGAGCAAACTCTTCAGTAGCGTAGTTATTACCATAAGTGTCCATACCTGATGGAACACGGATAGCAGGAACGGTTTTGAAAATTGCGAGAATTGCTAAAAGTATGCTAGTAAAAATAACAGAGGCAATAATAGCAACGGCAATTATTAAACCGACTTTTGATTTAACCTTCTGAGCAGAAATGATTTTTCTGATTTTCAAGGTACAGCTTTTAATAAAGTCAGCCTCAAAACGCTCTAATATATAATCACTTTCAAGTAATAAATCTGCATAACGGACAGCACTTTTAAGTACGGGCAGAGCAGATTTATCCTCCGGCATACTTATACCTAACTGAGCATCTTTTGCCATGCAGTACTTAATTGCGGCAACCTGTCCTTTTTCTGCCGCTTTCCTCAGCATTGCATCCTTAACCGCTTCATCTAAATTTGCGGTAGTACCGTAAAGGCTCATTGCCGGGGAGTAGCCAGATTCAGCAGACGCTTTAAGAAGCGAAGCAAAGGGTTCTTCGCCGTAGTTTTTCTCAGAGTAACGAACAACATATTCGTACTGAGCCGCGCGGTTTCCGGCATTAGCAAGGGTGAAAAGGTCATCCTGACTTATATTGTCATTAATAGCCGATTTAACACATTCCATTTCATTTTCAACCGAAAATGTTTTAAAGGTTGCTGAGTCGGTATGTATGTTGGTGCGATATTCGCTTTTTTCTATAAGAGCTTCGGTGGTGTGCTCGTTATCAATAGTGTTTTCGGTTTCCCAACGCATGTATTTTACGGGAACGAACCAGCCGAAAATACCAAAGGTAATAGCGGTCAAGAAGCCCCAAAGCAGATATTTAACAAATAAGCTGCCTATTGTACCCTTGAAAACAAGTCTTCTTGAGTCAACAACAGTGTGCTTGAGTTCCCATTGCAAAGTTATTATACTTCCCCAAGCAAGTCCCACAAAAGGAACGAATGAAACAAGAGCTGATAGAATAGTGTAGCCGATTAAACCGCCGACGCCGCCGTCGAAGTAGCTGTTGTTATCTTCCTCGCCTTCAAAATGGGTATGCTTTGCAATCCATTTTTTAAAGGCAATAATCATCCAAAGTCCGTAGATTCCAAAGGTGATAATGCTTAAAAAGGACCAAAGTATATATCTGCCGATAAGCTGAAGGCCTGTGCCGTCAAAGTACATACGCTTTCCGCAAATAACGGTGTGCTTGGCTTTCCATTTCTGCATAAGACAGAGCATCCAAGGAAATGCAATACCGAGGGTTATAATGCTTACAAAAGCAACGAGAATACTATAGCCAATATAAGCAAAGTAACCGCCGTCAAAAAAAGATTTTTCTTCGACTATAATGTTTTGTTTGTTGTAACTATCCATCTAATATCCCTCCTCAAAATAAACAGTAATATACTGTTTAAATAAATTTTATCACATAAATCGACAATATGCAACAAAAAATACCGCGCTGAATTCGCGCGGTATTTAGATATAGTTAAAGGTCTTTACAGACATTGGCGGCAAGACGGCAAAGAAGGGTTCCTTCCATATCAAAAAGCTCATCTGGTAATGCTTTTGGCGGCATTGCCTCAAGGGAAAACGCGCCTTTATAGTTGACCTCCTTGAGTGCTTTGGCAAATTCATCCCAATTTATTCTTCCGAAATAGGGGAACATATGACAGTCAATACGCCATTTACTGTCGTGAACGTGAAGAACGCGAAGCTCGTCACCGATTCGTCTTACTTCGTTGGCAAGGTCAAGCTCGTAAAAAACGGCGGTATGACCGGTATCAAGACACATTTTAAAGTGGTCGTCGTTTATTTCTTTGATGAATTTATAAATCTGTTC
This sequence comes from Oscillospiraceae bacterium, assembly GCA_015065585.1. Taxonomy (GTDB): domain Bacteria; phylum Bacillota; class Clostridia; order Oscillospirales; family Acutalibacteraceae; genus SIG607. The sequence goes on along the minus strand of SVQC01000054.1, from coordinate 663 downwards.
GGGAGTAGATATGGAAAATTTCAGGAAAGGCATATTCTCAAGGCAGATGGTTACGTCTTCTTCCTTAGCGGTAACAAGAAGCTTCCTCATAAATTCAAGATTTAGTTCCCAAGTTTCCTTTTCGTAGCCTTTAACAGTATCTTCTACCGTAAAGGGCATAATAGGATGAATAACGAAATATTTACAATCGAGTACCTTGGTAAGACGTATACTGTACTGCATTTTATTTAGCCATTCATCACGTTCTGCCTGGCTGTAGTCGCGATTAGGCCAACGCCACGGACCGTGAGTTTGCGAAATCTCTATACCTGCCTCGTCAATGAGTTTCTTGTGATGAAGCAAAGCATCTTTTGCTTTTTCAAAAGGCTCGGTATAAAGAAAGCTTGTCGTATCTGCGATATCAATGTCGATAGCCTCAAAACCTTGCTCTCTGAGTTTCAAGTATTTTTTTCGCCGTATCTTTCATATCCGCTGGTGGTGTCGGGAATTCTTACGCTGATTCCAACTTTCATAGCAAAACCTCCTTTTTTCCTTTTTATTATATATTGAGTAAAAAGAAAAAGCAAGGATATCCTTGCTTTTTGTATTTATTGTGTAACGAATACTACCGGCAGTGCCGGTAGTTCCAAAAAGCTTTAGCTATGAGTAGAAAAAGAATCCTCC
>SVQC01000026.1 GCA_015065585.1 Oscillospiraceae bacterium | reverse complement strand
AAATCTGTTTAAGGTATATAAAAACGGAGAGGTAATAAAAACCTACGGCTACGCTACCGATTGGCTGGATAAATTAATCTCGTTTAACGGTGTTAATATAAGTTATGACGCTATAGGCAACCCACTTAACTGGCGGGATAATATGTCTTTTGTCTGGGAGTATGGCAGAAGACTGGCAGGCGTAACAAAGGGTACGGATAATATTACCTATACCTACGATGCTGATGGGCTTAGAAGCAGTAAGACGGTAAACAACGTAACTACCGAGTATTACTGGCTTGAGGGTATACTTCACGGTCAAAGAACCGGTAATGAGTATATTATATTCCTGTATGATGAAAACGGTATAGCCTACGGTATGCTGGTTAACAATAACGGCACTGAGCAGTATTATTACTACCTCTTTAACGCTCAGGGCGACGTTGTGGGAATAATGAACAGCGAAGGTCAAACCGTAGCCGAATATTCCTATGACGCCTGGGGTAACGTGCTTTCTGTAACCGGCACTCAGGCAACAACAATAGGTCAGACTAACCCTATACGCTACCGTGGATACTACTATGATGCTGAGACAGGGTTCTATCTAACAGGTACAAGATACTATGATCCTGAAATTGGTAGGTTTATATCCCCCGATACAACAGATGTCATAACCGCCACTCCTATGGCATTGACAGATAAAAATCTTTATGCCTATTGTGACAACAACCCTGTTGTACGTGCAGATCACAGTGGAGAGTTTTGGAATTACGTAATAGGTGGAGTTGTAGGCGCTGTTGTAGGAGGAGTTTCTGCTGCTATTTCAGGTGGAGATTGGAAAGCAATTGCTTTAGGAGCTGGTGTTGGGGCAGTTGGCGGTTTGCTTGCAGCTTCAGGTGTTCCTGCTGGTTTTCAAATTGTGGCCGGAGGTCTTTTGAGTGGCGGAAATAATCTAGCAACACAAACATTGGTCGAAGGAAAAAGCTTACAAGAAGTGGATTGGATTGATGTCGGAATCGATACTGCAATTGGTGCTGGAACATCTGCACTATCTTATGGAGTTACACGCAATGCTTCAAAAGCAGCAGACAAAATCATCTGTAAGGGTGCGAACAAAGTCGTAAAAGGGCAGCAGAGCCTACTTAGTGGTAGCAGATATGGAAAAGGGGCCATTAAGAAAGGAACGGCTATTATGAATAGCGGAATTAAGCAGATGAATACCGTCAGAGGAACCTCATCTGTTGTAGGCTCAACTTCCGGAGGATTTTTAACATCCGTCAAGTCTTTTTTCAAACGACTGTTTAGGTGAGTACAATGAAGAAATTTGTTTTTTTTCCATTATGGAGAATTGAAGATGTTGAAAAGTACCTAGAAAGCATGGAACAAAAGGGGTATCGATTAGAAAAAATTAAGCACTCATATTGGTTCTATTTTAAAGAATCAACATCAAAACAAATGTGCTATTTTCTGTCTTATAAATCTTTTAGGGGAAGCAGTATGGGAAATTGTGATTACGCTCTATTATCAAAACACAGTGCAAACCCCATTAAATCAAAATGGTGCTTTTATACTATGTATCGTACAAAAGAGTATAAAGAAAATTTGTCATTGCTTTATGAAGTTAGGTTAGACTATATAAAAACAAAACTTCTAGAGAATGCTTTAACCGCATTGTTTTTAACCGTACTTTTTTCAGCCATAGCTTTCCTAGATATAATTACTCGTTGGAGTTACAAAGAGATTTTTCTTTTTAGTCCTATTATTGGAATATGTGTTTATTTGACCATTTATTATTTTTACGGATATTTCAAGCAAAAAAACAAATGCAAAAATTATGAACACGATAATTTCAATAATTGACGTTCTTGATCTTCCATTCCACACTTACCACTTGCTGTTTTTCGCCATCGGTCATTTTCAAACAACCGATTTCAATTTTTGAAATCAGCTTGTTTAGAATAAACGGTGTTAATTCAGTAACATTAAGGCACTCACTGACGGTCTCTCTGAACTACTCAACTGATATTTCGGTATTATGTTGCTCGGATATTCTCGTTTGCAAGGCGGATAGCTTTTGTTCTAATGCTTCCTGCTCTGCCTGAATATCTTTCATCAGCATTTCATAATTCCTGTCATCAATAACCCCGTTAGCGTGACCGTCAAACAGCTTTCGCACTTTACCGGACAATTCTGCCATCCGTTTTTCGATAGAAGACCTTTCTTTCAAAGCGGAATCGGGTGGCAGATTGTCGGCGGTTTTAATCTGCACAAGGGCGTAAAATTCCTCGTCATTTTCTATCGCTTTGGTAAGCTGTTGTATTCGTTCCGAAATGTTTTGGTATAACACCGTATAGGAAATTTGGTGTGGCTTTGGGCATTTATCGGGATTAATATAGTGATTGTTGCAACGGTAGTGATGATAATATTTTCCGTTTCGCTCTTTTGTTCCCATACAAAGACTGCTGCCGCAATCAGCACAGAACACCATTCCTCTGAATATGTTTTCAAAATTATGGTGCGGTGCTTTGTGACGTGCGTGGACAAGCTGCTGAAACAATCAGGGGACGGTTCTCTGATTGACAAAAACAGACTCTTTTGATATAATTGTTTTGGTGATGAAATATGCCAAGACAAGCGAGGATAAAGAGCGCAATAGGAATATATCATATAATGTTGCGAGGAGTAAATCAACAACAGATATTTGAAGAGCGGGAAGACTTTGAAAAATTTTTGCAAATATTAAAAGACAGTAAGGCAATAAGTGAGTTTAAGTTATTTGCTTATTGCCTTATGGGAAATCATATACATATTTTGTTGCAAGAAACAAAAGAACCTATCGAGTTGCTGATGAAAAGAATCGCAACGCGATTTGTGTATTGGTATAACATAAAGTACCGACGAGCAGGTCATTTATTTCAAGATAGGTTTAAAAGCGAACCAATAGAGAATGATTTATATTTATTGACGGTAATACGATATATTCATCAAAATCCGATAAAAGCAGGTATTTGCAAGTCAGTTTCGGATTATGAATTTAGCAGTTACAAAGAATATTTTAAAGATTCTGATTTAATAGATGGCGATTATGTTTTTGAAATAATTGAGAAAGAGGCTTTTAAAACATTTAATAATGAAAAAGTCTTTGATATTTGTTTAGATGTAGAGGATAAGCCAAAAATAAAGGTGACTGACGAACAGGCAAAAAAGATAATTGAAAAAGTAACAAAATGTAGAAATGTTGCTGAATTTCAAATGTTAAGCATTAACAATAGAGATAAATATTTGAAGAGGTTACGAGAAAGCGGTTTGTCAATAAGACAAATTAGCAGACTTACGGGGACGAGTTATTATTTAACTCAAAAAATTTAACCAATCAGAGAACCGTCCCCTGATTGTTCTATCGCCATTGAAGAAATCAAGGCTGGCGATATGGTTTGGGCGGAAAATCCAGAAACAGGCGAAAAAGAACTTAAAGAAGTCGTTCAAACCTTTGTCAACGAAACGACAGAACTGATTTATATTCAAGTGGGTAATGAGGAAATCGTCACTACACCGGAGCATCCTTTCTATTCACCGATAAAAGGTTGGATTGCAGCTTGTAAATTACGCACTGGCGATATCCTCGTTTTGCAAAACGGTAAGTATGTTACTGTAGAAAAAGTCCAACACGAGATTCTCGAAGCACCAATTACGGTTTATAACTTTGAGGTTGCGGATTTCCACACATATTTTGTTGGAAAGAACGCTGTGCTTGTGCATAATACTTGTGGCGGAAAACCAACAAGTCCAAATCAAATGCAGAAACAAGTTGAAAGAGGACAAGCTCCCAGTACGGTTGTTCGTGTAGATAATCCAAAGATTCCGGGACAATTACCACATATTCATTTTAGTGATGGCACAGCGATGAATATAGACGGAAGCGTTCACGATGCAATGAGAGGCGTACATACTTTAACAAACAGTGAACGAATTTGGATTTTTGATAACGGATGGGGAGGTTGATTTTGTGAAAATTTATACTACAAACAACACAGAAACCGATAGCGTTGAGATATTACTCGACTATCAGGAATTAAAAAAATTGGTAATTTCTTTAAAGAAGTTTGAAGACGAAGTCAACCAATTTAAAACGAAAAACAAAGATACAAAGGATTTGGGTTTTACGCATTTACATTTAAAGGACTGTGGTTTAATAGATGAAAATAGCAAATCGGATATTGTCCTTTATCTAAATTTGAACGAATGATAACATACCAGCAAGCATCGCCTTTTGGGGACAAAAGGCAGTTTGTTGGGATAATCCCAAGCCCTTAAAGGTTTCAGGAATATTCCTGACAAGTTTGTGTTTGGGTGACCAAACGCGATGCTTGCTGGTACATAACAGTTCCATTCTCTTTTTCGGCAAGTACACACCGAAAAACAACGTACCCGGAGGGGGACATCCCCTCCGGGTACATAGCGACGCTAGGGGACGGTTCTTTTGTGTTGAAAGAAAACGTAGGGACACAAGGGGACGGTTCCTCTGTGTTGAGGAAAAACTAATTTACTGGGTAACACAGTAGGTGTAAACTTGCTGTGACACAAGAGAACCGTCCCCTTGTATCCCCTTGTATCCTAGAGAACCGTCCCCTTGTATCCTGAGTCAATAAGTTAGTTGAAGTTGTAAGCCCAAGACAAAGTACAACGTATATTTCAACCAAAATGTCAAATATGCTCTCTAATAATCCAGGTACTGTCGGAAAGATTGTTAATTGGGTTAGAAGATTGTTTAAATAGGTAGGGCACAGAATGATTCCTAAGTTAATTCAACCATATTTTAAGATAACACACCAAACCAAGGATAGAGATAATAGCATAATTGAGGGAGTTCTTACGTGCTGCAACGCAAATGATTTTGAAATTTTTGTAGTTGGTAAAATTAAACACGGTCTATTTTCAAAAATGTTTCTGTATCCGGAAGATGATAGAACCGTATTGGAAGTACGTTGCAAAAAGTGTGGTAAGAGGATTTCGGTGTTTAATAGTAGTTTCGATGGGTATGGTCAATGTGGAATTAAGAAAAAAAACATATGCGTGTCACCCCAGCCTATTGATTGTTTAAAATGTCGGAACGAAAGTTTTTCGGTTGCTATTAAATATGAATATCCAAATATTCAAGAACTCCAAGAACTTGAAATAAGCGATACAGATAATGCTTTTACTTGGATATGGATAACACTTGAGTGCAACAACTGTGGAAGTAGATATAAGAACTTTATTGATTGTGAAACAACCTAGTTTAAAATGACACATGACACTAGGGGACGGTTCCTCTGTGTTGAGGAAAAACTAATTTACTGGGTAACACAGTAGGTGTAAACTTGCTGTGACACAAGAGAACCGTCCCCTTGTATCCCCAAGAGAACCGTCCCCTTGTATCCCCTTGTATCCATATTGCAAAATTCAACTGTGCTACTTTTGCGCTTGCCGCACTAGAAAGTGCAGGAATTAAACATAGATTTAAAAAGAAATATTGGTCTTTAGGTGTACTTCGTTGGTTTTTGGGTGTGGCAAATTTGCGTTATTATGGCTATACACCCGCACAGATGGGTTATGATTTGGCAACAGGGAGATATTAAATCTTTTAAAGAGGGAGGTTTTATGTAAGTGCTAAAAAAGGTGTTAATTATTTTGCTTGCCTTTGTGCTTCTTGGCTTTATTGGTGATTTGATATTTCGAATGTTATTAGGAGTTGTTTTACGAGATACATATACTTATGTGACAGTTCCTGTGGATCAGTATGTATCATGGAGTGAAATTGAAAACCGTCCCAAGTATGTCAGTGATGAATATGGCTTATGGTTTAATGATCTGCTAGAAAAAGATGTTTTAAAACAGCTGACTGAGTATATGAAAGATAACAACCTTTTAATTGTTCCGGGCGAATATCATATTGCTGGTGTAAAAAATTTAGAAGATTTAAAGAAAAGATTAACTTTTGGAACACAAGGGGACGGTTCCTTTGTGTTGAAAGAAAACGTATACGGATAACGGTAATAGCGGAGATACTTCTGAGACGGCTGACGTTAGCTAAATGACACTAGGGGACGGTTCCTCTGTGACACTAGGGGACGGTTCCTCTGGAGACACAAGAGGACGGTTCCTTTGTGTTGAAAGAAAACGTATACGGATAACGGCATCGTCTACTTCTGGTAAAGAAGAAGTCAGAGTGTTAAAAATAAAAAAAGGACTTAAAAAGGCTGTTCACGATAGAACCAGCTTCCAGTTAAGTCCTTTTAATTTATTTATTATTTTCTTCTATTTTTAATTTATCAAGCAATAGATTGAAAATATTGCTTTTCTCTTCATCAGAGAGCATACGGTAAAGCTTTACAAGTTTTTGTTCGTTACCTGTAGCGGTAAAGGGTTCGGGAACTTTAGCGTGTTCATTCTCAAAAATTACAAAGTCAATATCGCGGTCATAGGTAGCATCAATCTTAAAAACGTTGGGTGAAATACCGATTGCCTCAGCTACGCTTTTTAAAAACTCAGGAGTGTATTTTGTTGCCTTTGATTCATAGTAGGAATAGGTTGTACGCTTCATACCGATAGCGTCAGCAACGTCATTTTGGGTCATTCCTTTTTTCTTACGGTGAAATATAATACGGGTTCGGATTTGAAAGTTTATACGCTCTTTATTATCCATTTTATAATCTCCCTTAAAAATTAAAGAGTTTGCTTGACTAATACCGTGAAAGTTGGTATAATAACTTAGTATCTATTAGCTGAAGTGGCGTAGCTGGTAGCGCAACTGATTCGTAATCAGTAGGTCGTGGGTTCGAATCCCATCTTCAGCACCAAAAAAGTTGCCGAGAGGCAACTTTTATTTTTTACTATTTTATCACTAGGTTTAAATTTTGTCAACTTTTGTCGAATTTTATCATTAAATTAAAAGAGGTTGAATTTGTTTCCCTTCAAGAGCGCTTTTAATTGTATCGGGAATTTTAGTGAAATCTGCTATCATAGATGTTGGCTTTTTAAAAGCATCATCCTGACGGTAGGGAACAAAGTAAATATTTTTTGTATTTAGTAATAAACCGATATTTTTAGCCGAGGCTGATAAGGCGTCGTTGGTAGCTACAGCAAGAACAACGGGTTTATTATTACGTAAATGGGCTTTAATTGCCATAGTAACGCTTGTATCGGTTATTCCGTTGGCAAGTTTACCGAGAGTGTTACCTGTGCAAGGTGCTACTACTAAAACATCAAGCAGTTTTTTAGGGCCAATGGGCTCTGCCTGTTCAATGGTGTGTATAATATCGTTTCCGGTTATTTCTTTAACTCTGTTCTGTAAAGAATGATGCTCTGTAAAACGAGTGTCGGTGCTGTATACAATAGGCGACATAATGGGAATTATTTTCATTCCTGTTTCTGCCAAAGTGCGAAGCGCCGCCATAGAATCAGAGATTGTACAGAAAGAGCCGCACATAGCGTATCCGGCTGTTATTTCTTTCATAATTATCTCCTTATATCAAAAAATTTTCGGTTAATATATTCAGTATAGTTTCTGCCATAATTATTCCGGCACTTGTGGGCGCAATTTTACCAGGTAAACCGGGGGCATTAATGTAATTATTAAATTTTTCCGTTAATGACCTATCAAAACCTGCCTCTTTAGATGCCAGTTCAATAAATACAGTGTCGCGGTTTGCTTTTGACAAAACCTTACTGTCAAAAATTTTAAAAGGTATAGTATTAAAAACAATATCAAAACATTCAATGTTATCTTCTAATTTATCGATATAAACACCTTTCATGCCCAGTGCTTCTATTTCAGCTATATTGCCGCTTTTTCTGACGGCAACGGTAATATCGGAGGTAAAGGGATACAGTCTGCTGAGTAATATTCTTGAAACTCTGCCAAAACCGGTTACCAAAACCTTACTGCCGAATAGGGTATGGGAATTAGCATTAAGAGCTAAGCTAATAGCGCCCTCTGCCGTTGGAATGGCATTCATTATAGAAAAATCATCACGGTCACAAAGGTCATAGACTTTATCGTTTTTATACCCCGCGCCTATTATTAAGCAAGTATCGGGAATTTGTCTGAATAAAAAATCCAAACTTTTGTTTTCAGAAGCGGTAAACGAAAGATTGATAAAGTCGGTACTTACGGGGGTAGGCAAAACAACTACAGAGGTGTCTTTTTCTACAGTACCTTGATAATCGTATATATAAGTGTCCGGTAATTTTTGCTTTAAGATATTCTTAATAACGGCACTTCTTTTGTCGTTTCCTGTAATCATTATTTTCATTTTTGTCACCTGCAAATATAAAAATACCATAGAATGTTTTACTAATATCATTCTATGGTATTTTACATTATTGGTTACGGGAAATTTCTATTAATTTTTCTCTTTCGTTGAGAAGGGGATTTTCAATTACAATATTTAAAAGTTTATTTAAAATCTCACCCGTTTTTTTACCGCTTATTCCTATACTTTTAAGTGCATCGCCGTTAATAGCAAGGTCTTTTAATTTATAGGGCTCTCCGCTTTCTTCTGTTTTTTCAATAAGTGAAATGTCAACGCCGTTTAACAACATAGAAGCATAAACGGATTCCTTGCTGAAACTACTTAACGCTTTTTTACACTCTACTTTGTTTTTCGGAGGGCTTTTACATAAAATGTCGGTTTCATTGCAGAATTTAAGTAATGCCTTATCGGTTTTGAGTTCCTTACATACGGTATTAAAATCAGCATCGTTTTCCTTTATAAAAGCAAAAAATCTTAAATTTCTTTCTTTTTTTAGTTTAGATAAATTAGGGGAAATTTCTTTTTCGTTTATACCGCAAAATTTGAGAGCACCAACTGACAGAAGTTTATTTATATTTTGCGGATTATCCGACAGAAGCGTTTTAACAAGTTCAACAAATATACGCTCTCGGCTAATATTTTCTAACTCGTCAGATAGCGAAATGGCGGAATTCAGTGTGTTTTCTTCTATAGAAAAATTAAGCTGAGCTGAAAAACGAAAAAGCCTTAATATTCGAAGAGCATCCTCTTTGAAACGTGTATTTGCATCTCCTACCGTTTTTAATATTTTATTTTTAAGGTCACCAATTCCGCCCATAAAGTCCACCACACCGCATTTGTGATTATAAGCCATAGCGTTAACGGTAAAATCTCGTCGGGCAAGGTCTTCTTTAAGGCTTTTTACAAACACAACGTTTTCAGGGTGCCTTGAGTCGCTGTATGAGCCGTCGGTTCGGTATGTAGTAACCTCTACAGGCTTTTTATCTATAATGACCGTAACCGTTCCGTGCTTAATTCCGGTAGGTATGGTTTTATTAAAAATAGAAATTATTTCCTCTGGGTAAAGGGAGGTGGTAACGTCATAATCGTCAGGAGTTTTTGACAGCAAAATATCACGAACACAACCGCCTACGATAAATGCTTCGCCCGAATGGTTTTCTATTGTTTTAATAACTTCTTCAACATATTTCGGAATTAAAAATTGCATATTTCCTCCAAAATAAAAAATAATTGTTTATTTTTCTTTAATGATGCACTATAATATAACTGTAATACTAAATTGTTTGGTGATTTTATGAAAGAACTTCGCAGTGAGGACAAAATATTATCTGAGGTTAAAAAAATTCATATGATAGGTATCGGTGGCAGCGGAATGTGTCCGCTGGCTGAGATACTTCACGATAAAGGCTATATACTTACCGGCTCGGATAATAATGAGAGCGACCCCTTAAACCGAGTTAAAAAGCTTGGCATCAAGGTTACTATGGGACATTTTGCCGAAAACGTAAGAGATAGTGAGCTTGTGGTTTATTCTGCCGCTATTTCTAAGGATAACCCTGAGCTTGCCGAAGCAGAGAGACTTTCTATTCCCACAATGGAACGTTCTCATCTTTTGGGGGCTTTGACGAGATACTATGATAACGTAATAGGTGTTTGCGGTACTCACGGAAAAACCTCCGTTACATCTATGATAACACAAATTCTCTATTTAAACAAGATGGACCCTACTGCAGTTATTGGCGGTAAGCTTCCTATAATAAATGCAAACGGAAGAATAGGCAAAACACAGACTATGGTTTGTGAGGCGTGCGAATTTGTAGATACCTTTTTACAGATGTCGCCTGATATAGCTGTGCTTTTAAACGTTGACAACGACCACCTTGATTACTTTAAGACTATGGATAATCTTGTACTGTCTTTCCATAAGTTTCTTAAAATGTCAAAATTGGCTTTCGTTAACGGAGATGACACCCTTTCTTTGAAGGCTGCAGAGGATATAGACGGAAAGGTTATAACCTTTGGTACAAATAGTAAAAATGATTATTACGCTGAAAATATAACTCCATCAAAACGCGGGTTTGCTTTCGATGTATGTAAAGATGGCGAAAAAATTATTAATATTGAACTTAAAATCCCCGGAAAGCACAACGTTTATAACGGACTTGCGGCATTTGCAGTTTGCTATGAGCAGGGCGTAGAGGCAGAGGGCATAAAAACTGCTCTTGAACAGTTTACGGGGGCAGGCAGACGTTTCGAGTTTTTAGGACAGTACGGCGGTTTTATGCTAGCTGACGATTATGCTCACCATCCTACTGAAATAAAAGCTACTCTTACTGCCGCAAAGCAGTTGCCTTATAAAAAGGTTACCTGCATATTCCAACCCTTTACTTTCTCCCGTACAGCGCTACTTAAAGATGAGTTTATAGAAGCCTTGAGTTATGCCGATGAGGTTGTGCTTACCTCTATTATGGGTTCTCGTGAGGTTAATACCTACGGAATTTCTTCAGAGCAGATTGCCGAAAAGCTTAAAAATGCAAGGGTTATTGACGGTTTTGATAATATTGCTCAGTATATTGTTGATACCGCTAAAGATGGCGACTTGGTTATTACAATGGGTGGCGGTGATATATATAAGGCTGCTCATAAAATAATAGATAAGTTTTAAACAAAAAAAGACTGCTCGGCAGTCTTTTTTATTTTCCGGTAAGAAGGTCAACAAGACCGGTATATACTTTTGATGGGTCGTCAAGGAAACGTTCTTTAATAGCCGAAGCCTGAGTTTCGTCGGTGACCATGATTTTAACACTCATAAGGTCAACCCCGTTTTCAACGGCAGAGCAGATAAGATACATTATACCGTTTTCTTTTATCGTTTCAATACGGGTTTCTTTAGCGTTCTTAAGCCTTGAAATCATTTTTGCCGTAAGAGCAAAGGCTTTTTCTTTTATAGTAAAGGGAAGTATGCTTTTTAAGGTATCAGCCGCATCACTGCCTTTTTTAGTTACGGTATAGGTATCATCATCAGCACAGTAAATAAGGTTTTCTGATTTTGTAAGTGCCTCAAGAGCGTCTATTACTTCAAAATAATTTGCAATACCCTCAATATTAAACATATTTGCAAGTTGCTTTCCGGGTACGGGTGCATTGACACCGCCGATAACGTAACAAATAAGCACCTTGATTTCGGCTATGCTTATAAGACTTCCTATACCTGCTGATATAGCGTTACTTTCCACTTTAATCACTTCCTTTAAAGGTATTATAACCTATAAACTAAGCATTTTCAAGATGTTATCCGTCATAATCTTCAATAATTGACTGAAGTTGTTCTTGATTGTTTATAATTATTCCGTTTTTTAAAGCTTCACGGTCAGGGCGGGGTAGCACGTCAATAACGATACCGTCATATATAGTTACCGTATCCTCGCCTTTTTTAAGTACTATGATACCGTTTTCCTCTTTTAAAATAAGGGGGTCTTCCTTTTCTTTTAAGGCCGTAATCATCAAAAATGAGGAAACGACAATAATAAGAGTTATAAGAGTTGATATGCCGAGAATAATAAATTTAACCTTCATTTTTTCACCTTATAAGAAGCTATTTTTAATATTGTTACACAAATATTACTAAATATTAAAAAATTGTAATGTTTTTTTTCAAATTTTGTGTTATAATAAGATGAAAATGGTAACTGTGCCATTTTTTATTGGCAACAAGTTTCATACATAAATTATGGTGATTTAAGGAGGTAGTAGTCTGAATGAGTGATAAAAACAGAAAAGATGAAATCTTTGACCTTAATGCTTATCGCAGACAAGCAACCGAAAAAGATAATAGAACCAAAAAAAGAAAGAAAAGAAGAAAAAGTAAGCCTACTAAGGAAAAGATAATAAGGTCTATTATTGCGGCCGTGCTGGTTTGCGTTATGGTATTTTGTTTTGTGATAGGCGGATTCCTTATTTATGTCTTCAATTTCATTGAGGGCGACTTTGGTGTGAATCTTGAGGATTTAAAGCTTAACTGTACTACTACAGTTTATGTCCAGGACGATGCGGGGGAATGGGTTGAATATCAGCGACTTCACGGTAATGTAAATAGAATCTGGGTTTCCTATGAAGACATCCCTGAGAATCTTAAAAATGCCTTTGTTGCCGTTGAAGATAAACGCTTTTTAAGCCACGGAGGTATCGACTGGCGCAGAACCTTCAGTGCTTTGGCTAACTACTTTTTACATTTTTACTCATCTAATCAGGGTGGCTCCACCATAACACAGCAGCTTGTTAAAAACCTTACGGGTGACGATGCGCAGACTCCTCAAAGAAAAATACGAGAAATTATGCGTGCCCGTTATCTTGAAATGAGCTATTCTAAGGAAACCATACTTGAGTGTTACCTTAATGTTGTGGCTATGGCCAATAATATTTCGGGTGTTGAGGTTGCGGCAAATTACTATTACAATAAATCGGTAGGTGAGCTTACCCTTGCCGAATGTGCTTCTCTTGCGGCTATAACCAAACATCCTGAAAAGTACAGACCTGATACAAAGCTTGAAGAAAATCTTAGCAGAAGAAATCTTGTTCTTAAGCTTATGTATGAGCAGGACCTTATAACTAAGGAAGAATATAACTCTGCCAGAAATGAGCCTATGAATATTGTGGCCGACCCGGACAATATTAAACAGGTTTCTGTAAATACCTATTTTGTAGACGCTCTTATTGATGAAGTTATAGTAGATTTAAAAACTCTTAATAATATAAGCAAAGAGGATGCAGAAATGCTGTTCTATAACGGCGGATATCAGATTTATTCTACTATGGACCCAGATATTCAGAAATCTGTAGACGCGGTTTTTTCTGATTCAAAGACATACGGATTAAAATCCGGTAATGACACTATGCAGGGTGCCATTACCGTTATGGATTATTCCGGTCACATTGTTGGTATGGCAGGCGGTATAGGTGAAAAAACGGCTAACCGTGGTTTTAACCGCGCGACTATGGCTATTCGTCAGCCGGGTTCAACAATGAAGCCCATTGCCGCTTACGCTCCTGCCATTGAGAAGAATATTATAACTTATTCCTCTGTAGTGAGCGATGTTAGAACTAAATATGGTAATTGGACACCAACTAACTGGTATGGCGGATATTGGGGAAATATTACTGTGCATTACGCTCTTGAGCGCTCGGTTAATACCATACCTGTATTTCTTGTGAATAAAATGTCTAATGATACAAGTTTTAATTTCCTTACAGATAATCTCGGCATAACGACTCTTAGAGAAAGTGATAAAAACCTTTCTGCTTTAGGTATGGGCGGTACTGATACCGGTCTTACTACCACCGAATCTGCCGCTGCCTATGCAACCTTCGGTAATCTTGGTAAATATTATACTCCTACAACCTACTATTATGTTACCGATATGCATGGCAATGAGGTTTTGAGATACAACGATGTGGGAATTCAGGCCATGGGCGAGGATACTGCATGTGTAATGAATCATCTTCTCCAAAATGTTGTTTACGGTGCTAACGGTACAGGCGGTGGCGCAGGTAGCTATGTTCGTAATATGCGAATTTTTGCTAAAACCGGTACATCTAACGATACAAAAGACCTTTGGTTTGTAGGCGGAAGTCCATATTATGTTGCTTCATGCTGGGCAGGATATGACAATAATAAGACTATTAATTCCCAGTCTATAGCAATGAAGATGTGGGGTGCTGTTATGCGTCCTATCCATTCAAACCTTAAGGCTAAGACTTTCCCCGAAAGTAAATTTGTAAGTCAGCGCTACTATTGCGCTGAGACAGGTTTGCTTGCTACAAGTGCGTGTACTTCAAAGTATACGGGTTATTATAAAAACAGTTATTTACCGACCTGTTCGCTTCACGGCGGTAGCATACTTTCTCCCATAAGAGGCACAAGTGAGACAATGTCGGGAGAAAGTGGAGTTGTTAAGGGTAAGGTTACGGGAACCCTTAAGGTTCAAAGTTCGTCTTCGTCTTCCTCTGCTTCTTCGTCGTCATCATCAAGCACGACAACAGGTAACGGTGGACAAAATAGTCTGCTTCCCGGTGGTAACTCTCACAATACTACGACTCAGTAATAAAAAAGTTCTCCTTTGGAGACACTTCGTAAAGAAGTGTCTCCAAATTTTTTTTCGTTATACAATAAAACTCAGGCACCTTTCTTATAGAAGGTGCCTGAGGGAGAACTTTTTTATAATTTGCTATTCATTTTTTTGCTTGATATTTTCATTGTGAAATATACCGTGAACCAAACTACGAAGTATATAATAAGAAATATGGCGGTAAATATTCCTAAAATTTTGATTTTAAATGGTATCCATGTGTTAACCACATAACAAAGAGCGTAGGCAATATAAAGCGTTGTAAGGTGTAAAAATAATGATTTTGCCATAGACCATTCTTCAATTTGATTGAAAACCGATGCGCCGGCTTGTACGAATGCCAATAAGTAAACAGAAATTATTCCTAAAAACACCTCTTTGCCGTTTATAGAAAAATTAGTAGAACATTTTTCTGTAATGAAATAAATAATTCCTAAAATTATGGGTCCAAAACCGCCAAAAACGGCGCCGCGCCCCAAAAAAGATTTTACGTATCTATTCATAATTATAAACCAAGCCTTTCTTTTACCTTTTTTATATTACGTCTTGAAACATAATCGGTGTAACCATTTTTAAAGCGCACCGTAAGGCTACCGAAAATAGAAGCATCAAAATAATCTATCTTTTTAATATTTGCAATGCAGGATTGATTGATTTTAATAAAATTATTTTTAAGCTTTTCTTCCAATTGGTAAATACGGTATTTTACGGCTAAACGTTCTTTTTCGGTTACAGCGTAAATTTTGTTATCCTCAGATATAAAGCAGTAAATGTCACTCGGGGAGAGTATAACCGCTTTTTTATCGTCATAGCCTACTATTTCATTAACGCTTTCGCTGATAAGTTCCTCAATATCTGAGATGAGCTTGCTTTTTTCGTGAGAATAAATGATAATTTCTTCTTCGTGCTTTTTATCTATGAATACACTTAGTTTCACCAAATCAGTCCTTTCTGTTCTATATATTATAAAACATATATTTTTGGTTTTTCAACAACTTTTAAGCCTTTGGCATGTTTATCACAATAAGCGGTAAAAAACGCCCACTGAAAAAATTCAGTGGGCGTTTAAAATTTTGTTTATTAAAGCAGAGAGAAGTTAATAACTATTCCTGCAAAAACTATAGAAACCATAGAAAGAAGTTTAATAAGAATATTGATTGAGGGACCGGAAGTGTCTTTGAAGGGGTCACCTACGGTGTCACCAACAACGGCTGCTTTGTGGTTTTCACTGTTTTTGCCGCCATGAACTCCGCTTTCAATGTACTTCTTGGCATTATCCCAGGCACCGCCGGAGTTAGACATAAATATAGCCATAAGGAAACCGGTAACGGTAGCACCGGCAAGCATACCTACAACACCTGTAACACCTAAAACAAGACCAACAATTATAGGAGAAACAACAGCAACTATGGTGGGAAGAATCATTTCTTTAAGACTTGCCTTTGTACAAAGGTCAACACAGGAAGCATAATCTGGCTCCGCTTTACCGTCCATAAGACCGGTAATTTCTTTAAACTGGCGTCTTACTTCTTTAACAACGCTCTGAGCAGCTTTGCCTACAGAGGTCATAGTGATAGCGGCAAATACGAAGGGCAGACAAGCACCAACGAATAAACCGATAAGCACGGAGGGAGAGGTTATATTAAGGTCGGCGATTTTTTCTGCGCCACCCTCAAACGACTTGATTTTATCAATGTAAGAAGCCATAAGAGCGAGTGCGGTAAGGGCGGCAGAGCCGATTGCAAAGCCCTTTCCGGTAGCAGCAGTAGTGTTACCTAGGGAATCAAGAGCGTCGGTTCTTTCGCGAACTTCTTTTTCAAGACCAGCCATTTCTGCGATACCGCCGGCATTATCAGCAACAGGACCGTAAGCGTCTGTAGCAAGGGTAATGCCTAAGGTAGAAAGCATACCGACAGCAGCGAGGGAGATACCGTAAAGACCCATTTGGGCACTTGTGGCACCGCCGGAAACGAAGAAAGAAATAAGGATACAAGCCGAAATAATAACTATAGGAAGCAGAGTAGAGAGCATACCTACCGAAAGACCGCCGATTATAATTGTAGCGGTACCGGTTTCACTGGTAGCGGCAAGATTTTTAGTAGGCTTATATGTGTCGGAAGTGAAATATTCGGTAGCCTGACCGATAAGTACACCACCGATAAGACCGGTAAGAATAGAGAAGTAAATGGTCCAATGGTCTTTACCGAGAGTAAAGTAAACAAGTGGTAAAGAAAGAATAGCAATAAATATTGCTGAGAAGTTAGTACCTTTTGAAAGAGCGGCAAGAAGATGTTTCTGACTAGCCTGCTCCTTTGTTTTAATAAGGAATGTACCGAAAATAGAACAGATTACACCCAGAGCTGAAATTAGAATAGGAAGAGCGAGAGCTTTAATATTACCATTCATGGCGGCAACACCTAAAGCACAGGCAGAAATAATAGAACCTACATACGATTCGTAAAGGTCGGCGCCCATACCGGCAACGTCACCGACATTATCGCCAACGTTATCTGCAATAACAGCAGGGTTTCTTGGGTCGTCCTCAGGGATACCGGCCTCAACCTTACCAACAAGGTCGGCGCCAACGTCGGCAGCCTTTGTGAAGATACCGCCGCCAACTCTTGCAAAGAGAGCCATTGAAGAAGCACCCATACCAAAGGTAAGCATAGCGCTGGTGATTTCAGCAGGCTGTAATTTGAAGATAAACTTGAGAATTATAAACCAAAGAGAAATGTCAAAAAGACCTAAACCAACAACGGTAAAGCCCATAACACTACCTGCAGAGAAAGCAACGCGGAGGCCTTTGTTTAAACCGTCACGGCAAGCATTAGCAGTTCTTGAGTTAGCAAGAGTTGCAATCTTCATACCAATAAAGCCCGAAAGACCAGAGAAAATACCTCCGGTGAGGAAAGCGAAAGGAACAAAGGGGGTAAGAAGTTTTGCAATAGCCATAGCACCAAGTACTACAAACATAATAGCAAAGAAAATGGCAACGATTTTGTACTGGCGGCTAAGATAAGCGTTTGCACCTTTTCTTATAGATGCGGAAATGTGCTTCATTTTATCGGTGCCCTCAGGTTGTTTTACTACCTTTAATGCTGTAAACAGCGCAAATAGTAGTGCAACTAAAGCAGCGGCAGCACCGGCAATAGCCAAGATTTTTTCCATTAAAATTTCCCTCTTTCTGTTTTTTGATTGAATTTAGAGTGTTTCTATTATATAATATATAATAAAATACTGCAAGAAGAAATTTGCGCATAAAGAAAAATATCGGCATTTTTTATATTTTTGTATAAACTCATAAGCATCGGTTTGTTAAAAATACAACAAATATAATAAGTCAAATCACTATTTTTATTGAAAAAACTGTAATTTAGTGTTATAATTCACAAATAAAATCATATTGGAGCAAGAAAATGCAAGAAACTAGAAATCTTTATATAGTACTTACTCAGACCGGAACGGTCTTTTCCCGTATACTAAAATGTATTTACAAAAGGGAATATAATCATGCTTCCATAAGTATTGATGATAGTATGGAGCCGATGTTTTCTTTCGGCAGACTCAAGCCTTATAATGCCTTCAAAGGTGGTTTTGTAAAGGAATCTGTAAACTGGGGCACATTTAAGCGTTTTTATAAAACTACTGCAAAAATACTTTGTGTTAAGGTAGACCAAAGAACCTTTGAAGGTGTTTCAAAAACCCTTGAAAATTTTTGGCTGAACCGAAAAAACTGCAAATACAATTATAGAGGTCTGTTTTTTGGCTTTTTTGGTAAATACAAAGCTTTTAATAACTGTTTTTATTGCTCTGAATTTATAAAAGAGGTCCTTGTTAAAAACGGCATTTCTGGGTGTGAAAAACTGCCTGATATTATTCATCCATCCGACTTTACCATCATACCTCATACCGTTATTTATGAGGGGATTTTGCGAGAGTATAAGTATGAAAAAAATGTCGAAATTTCGGTATAGATTGATTGACAAGAATGTGTAATTTTGATATAATGACTACATAAATATTGAAAAGGGGATTTGTATCATGAAAATTTGTCCTAAATGTAACACTCAGGTAGCGGACGATGCTACCTTCTGTACTGGCTGTGGTGTTCAGTTTGCACCTGTACAGCCTACCGCTTATGCACCTGCATATGACCCGTTTGACCATACTTCTGAATTTGATGCTAAAGATATTTCCGATAACAAGGTTATAGCTATGCTTGTTTATCTTTTAGGTCCTATCGGTATCATTATCGCTCTTCTTGCCAGCAATACTTCTGCTTACGCTGCGTTCCACGTAAGACAGGCGCTTAAAATTACCGTTGTTGAAATTCTTTCTCTTATATGCGCTGCATTGCTTTGCTGGACTGTTATAGTTCCTATTGCTTATGGTATATTCGCTCTTATTCTTACCGTTATTAAGTTTATATGCTTTTTCCAGATATGTTCCGGTAAAGCTAAAGAACCTGCTATTATCAAGAACTTTGGATTCCTTCGCTAATAGCTGAATTTACTGAATATTTAAGACGGCTTATATAAGCCGTCTTATTTTTTGCTTTTACAATATTTTTTATTGAATATTGCATTTTTATGCTTGAAAACAGGTTTAAAATATAGTATAGTAATAAAGATATACAATGGGGGTAAAATTATATGACCAGTTATTTAAAAATGTCCAAAGAGGAATTAAAGTCTGAGTTTGAAACAGTTAAAAAAGAATATGCAAGACTAACCTCGATGGGATTTAATCTTGATATGTCGAGAGGTAAACCGGGTGCTGACCAGATGGATTTAAGCAAACGGATTTTTGACCTTGTAGGCAATGATATGGGATTTAAAAATAAAGACGGTGTGGATTGCCGAAATTACGGCGGTCTTGACGGACTTGTTGAACTTAAAGACCTTTTCTCCGAAATTCTAGGTGTTTCTCCTGCTCAGATTATTGTTGGCGGTAACTCGTCCCTTAATATGATGTATGATACCGTTGCTCAGGCAATGACTCACGGCTTTGGCAGTGAGCCTTGGTTCAAACAGGGAGAAATCAAGTTTTTGTGTCCCGCACCTGGATATGACCGTCATTTTGCTATAACGGAGCATTTTGGAATTAAAATGAAATCTGTTCCAAATACTAAAGACGGGCCTGATATGGATATTGTTGAGGAACTTGTTAAAGACCCTGCCGTTAAGGGTATGTGGTGCGTTCCTAAATATTCAAATCCTGAGGGAATTACCTACAGTGATAAAACCGTTAAGCGTCTTGCCGCGCTTAAACCTGCTGCAAAGGATTTCAGAATTTTTTGGGATAATGCTTATGCAATACATGACCTCTATGATGAGGGTGACAGTCTTCTTAATATTTATGACGAATGTGTTAAGGCCGGTAATCCCGATTTAGTAATAATGTTTACTTCAACCTCAAAAATTACCTTCCCCGGCGCCGGTGTTGCCGCTCAGGGTGCCAGTCCCAATAACGTTCAGCTTTTAAAGAGCAGAATGCAGTTCCAGACAATCGGACCAGACAAATTAAATCAGCTTCGCCATGCAAGAATGTTCCGTGGCATGAACGATTTAAAGGCGCATATGAAAGAACACGCTAATATTCTTCGTCCTAAGTTTGAAAGCGTACTTGCTGAACTTGATAAAGAACTTGAAGGCCTTGAAATTGCAAATTGGAACAGACCAAAAGGCGGTTATTTTATAAGCCTTAATGTAATGAATGGCTGCGCTAAAAGGGTAGAGGAGCTTTGCGCAGGAGCAGGCATGATTCTCACTAAGGTTGGTGCTACCTATCCTTACGGTATAGATGAAAAGGATAGCAATATCCGTGTTGCACCCTCGTATCCGCCGGTTGAAGAAATTAAAAAAGCTTCTATTATTCTCTGTGTTTCAGTCAGATATGCGGCTCTTGAAAAGTTGCTTAACGAAAAATAATATTAATAGAGCTTGTTCATTATTTATTAATTGACTTTTGTATAATAAAAACTTATAATATATGTATTAATTATAAAGTGGAGGACTTGTAATGAAGAACAAAAGAGCAAGAAAAAGTACATTCTTTATTGTATTTGCGCTTATCCTTCTTTTGACCTATACCGCTTTCTTCGGAATTCAGAATTGGCACGGCGATAACCGTATCGTTTATTTGAAGGGTGCTGAGGATATCCGTTGGGGTATAGATATTCGAGGTGGCGTTGAAGCTGTGTTTACACCTAATATCTCGGATGCTAAGATTACAGATGCAGATATGGATGCCGCACAGTCAATTATTGACACCAGAATGGTAAGCCAAAATATTACCGACTATGAAATTTACGCTGATAAGGAAAACCATCAGATAGTTGTTCGCTTCCCTTGGGCAGCCGATGATTCATCTATGGACCCTGCTGCTGCGGTTGCGGCACTTGGCGAAACAGCTGAGCTTACATTTTGCAAGGGCTCTACATATGATGAATCTGCCATTTTGTTCAAAGGCGACCACGTAACAAAGGCTACCCCTGCGTATGATGAGCAAAACGGATATATCGTTGCTCTTGAGCTAGACTCTACCGCTTCGGGTATTTTCTCAACTGCAACTAAGGAACTTGTTTCCAGCAATGGACAAATTGCAATTTCAATGGACGGTACTGTTATTACTGCTCCTCAAGTAAATGAGCAAATTACCGACGGTCAGGCTATTATTACCGGTATGGCTGATGCTAATGAGGCTCAGGCTCTTGCCGATAAGATTAATGCAGGTTCTCTGCCTTTTTCTCTGAGCGTTGATGACAGTAAGCTTTCTATAGTTTCGCCTTCTCTTGGTGAAAATGCCCTTAAGGTTATGGTAATTGCCGGTGCTATTGCTTTCGGCATTATATGCATACTTATGATAGTACTCTACCGTGTAAACGGTGTGATTGCTTCTATTGCTCTTCTCGGTCAGCTTGCAGGTTCTATAGCTGCTATCTCTGGTTTCTTTCCCGGTATTGACAGCTTTACACTTACCATCCCAGGTATTGCCGGTATTATCCTCTCTATCGGTGTTGGTGTAGACTGCAACGTTATTGCTGCCGAACGCATTAAGCAGGAGTTTGCTAACGGCAAAACCATTGACGGTGCCATTGATGCCGGCTTTAAAAACTCACTTAGCGCTATTATAGACGGTAACGTTACCATAGTTATTGTAGCTGCTGTTCTTATGGGAGCTTTTGGTACAAGCGGACTTCTTATTTACAAGTTGTTCTCTCTTATTTTCGGCGCTTCTATTGCAGGTTCTATCTACTCCTTCGGTTATACTCTTCTCGTCGGCGTTCTATTCAACCTCCTGATGGGTGTTGTTTCATCTAAGCTTATGTTAAGAAGTATTTCACAGTTTAAGTTCCTGCGCAAACCCTGGCTTTACGGAGGTAAGAAAAATGGTTAAGAATTTTGATTTTAACAAACCTCTTAAATGGGTGCTTATTGCATATGCTGCTTTAGCTGTTTTAGGTATTGTAATTGGCGTAATTTTCGGTGTTAAGCTGGATACCAACTTCAAGGGTGGTACCGTAATCACCTACGATTATACCTA
>SVQC01000025.1 GCA_015065585.1 Oscillospiraceae bacterium | reverse complement strand
CTTTTTATTGTAGCCCTACTCTTTTTATCTTCCCCCAGTAGAACTGGGGGTTTATTTCCACGTCTAAAGACACCAATAAAAAATAAGAAAGCTGCAATGCAGCTTTCTTATTTTAAAAAGTTAGTATTTTTATCATAAATTATCGTAATAAACCTAATATCTTTTATGTTACACACAACCGTAGCCACAGCATTTCCTTCAAGGCGTAATACCATATAGTCGATACCCACATTAATAAGTTTACCTATATGAGTTACAATTTTATCGCCGATTAAATGCTCCGTTTTAACCCATTTGCCAATATTTTTACTTAGATATTGAGCAAGGAAAGCAAGACTGCTGTCGGTTATTTGTTCTGTACTGTTTTTTAAGAGATTTTCAGCATAAGGAATTATGCCGTAATCTTCACCGTATCGTTCCATAAATATTCTCCTTTCAATATCAGTATATGAAAGAAAAATATAAATGATAAAAAGGCAAGAGTTTTACTCTTGCCTTTTTTCTAGTTAATCATCATATTCATATCATAAATTCCTGCAGTTTTGCCTTTTATAAAGGCGGCCGATTTAACAGCACCGACAGCAAACACATCACGGGAAGTGGCTGTATGGGTAAGTGAAATAGTTTCATCTTTGCCGGCGAAAATTACTTCGTGCTCACCTACAATAGTTCCGCCTCTTACTGAATGTATGCCGATTTCTTTTTTTGGTCGTACCATTCTTCTTGAATGGCGGTCAAACTCATACTGCATGGTATCGTCATATACTTCGTTTACAGCGTTGGCAAGCATGAGAGCGGTGCCGGAGGGGGCATCAAGCTTTTGACTGTGATGCTTTTCAATAATTTCAATATCATAATCAAGACCTAAAACCTGAGCAGCACGTTTTGACAGAGCTGTCAGTAAATTAATTCCCAACGACATATTAAATGTGAAGAAGATTGGTATAATTTCTGCAGCTTTTTTAATTTCGGAAATTTGCTCACTGCTGAAACCTGTAGTAGCCAGTACAATAGGTGTAGCAGTATTTTTAGCATAATTTAAAAGTTCGGTTAAAGCAGCAGGACTGCTGAAATCAATTATAACGTCAGCTTTTTCTTTCACATCGCTGATGCTTTTATATACAGGAAACGTTGCGATACCTGAGCTATAAGCATCAACACCTGCGCAAATTTCGTAATTTTCGTCGTTTTGGGCAATATCGGTAATAACTTTTCCCATTCTGCCAAAACAACCGTGAAGTAAAATTTTAGTCATATTTTTAACATCCTATTCATTTGTCTTATATTAAATTGCATTTTTTGAGTTCATTTATAAGATTTTCTTTCTGAGGCAAATCCATCTCTACAAGAGGAAGTCTGCACGGACCTACGTTCATACCCATAATATTCATTGCCTCTTTTACAGGGATGGGATTAACGTCCGAAAAAAGAGCTTTGATTAGTTTAGCATAAAAAATCTGAAGTTCAGCCGATGATTTTGTATCACCGCTTAAATAGTCGTAGCAAATTTTATGGGTGTCTTTTGGCACAATATTAGAGAGAACGGAAATAACACCTATACCTCCGAGTGACATAATGGGCACAATCTGGTCATCGTTACCTGAATAAATATCAAGATTATCTTCACATAGTGCTTTTGTTAAAAGTATGGAGCCTAAATCGCCGTTAGCTTCCTTAGTAGCAACGATATTGGGGTGTTCAGCGAGCTTTGCGTAGGTTTCGGGCTGTATATTAACTCCCGTTCTAGAGGGAACATTATATAAAATTATAGGTGAATCAATTCTGTCTGCCACATAAAAGTAGTGAGAAATCAGCCCTTTTTGAGAGGTTTTATTGTAGTAAGGTGTTACCATCAGCATTGCATCAGCTCCGCAGCTTATAGCGTCTTTGCAAAGCTCAACGGTGTAGGGTGTATCATTTGAACCCGTACCGGCAATAATAGGTACGCGTTTATTGGCACTTTCTACAGCAGTTTCAATAACCTTGACGTGCTCTTTGTAGTTAAGGGTGGATTTTTCACCGGTTGTACCGCATATAACAAGGGCATCAATACCAGCATTTATCTGTTCGTCAACCAGTTGGGCAAGACGTGAAAAGTTTACGCTTGAATCAGGATTCATAGGTGTAACTAGAGCGGTAGCCGCACCGGTAAAAATTCTTTTTTTCATAATCTAACAGCACCTCGTGAATTATAATTTTGACAAAATTAAACATTTCTGTTGCCATCAGAAGTATTTTGCAATATAATAAATATTATCATAAGTAAATAATATCATTTGCTATATTGTTTGTCAAATATATTTTATGCTAAATTTGGCTTATTTTAGACTGGAGATTTTATGAATAAAAGTGACTTTTTTTATAATTTACCCGAATCATTAATAGCTCAGACACCTATTGAACCGAGGGATGCTTCTCGACTTATGCTTATTAATAAAAAAGACGGTACTGTTAATGAGGCAATATTCAGAAATATAAAGGATTATCTTAAAAACGGGGATTTGCTTGTACTTAACGATACGCGAGTTTTACCTGCCAGAATTTTCGGCAAACGTGTTGATACCGGTGCTATTGTTGAATTTGTCCTTTTGAAGCAAATTAAAAATAATGTATGGGAGTGTATTGCCGGTCCCGGTAAAAAAGCAAAAGAAAATCATCAATTTATTTTTAGTGACCAGCTTAGCGCAACGGTAGTAAAAGTTCTTAATGACGGTAATAGAATTCTTGAGTTTAAAAGTGACGTTAACTTTTTTGAGGCTCTTGATAAGGTTGGCGAAATGCCGCTTCCTCATTATATCAAAAGAGAACTTTCTGATAAAGAAAGATATCAGACCGTTTATTCTAAAGAATTGGGCTCGGCTGCTGCACCTACTGCCGGACTTCATTTTACTAATGAGCTTTTAGACGAAATTAAAAGTCTTGGTGTTGATATAGCTTATGTAACACTTCATGTTGGTCTTGGTACCTTTAGACCTGTTAAGGTTGAAAATATAACTGAGCACCATATGCATTCTGAACATTACAGTATAAGCAAGGAAACGGCGGAAAAGATAAATAATACCAAGAAAAACGGCGGTAGAGTGATTTGTGTTGGTACAACAAGCTGCAGAACGGTTGAAAGTGCGGCACAAAAATACGGTGAAATCAAAGAATGCAGTGATGATACGTCTATATTTATCTATCCCGGATATGAGTTTAAATGTATGGATGCACTTATTACAAACTTCCATCTTCCTGAAAGCACTCTAATAATGCTTGTTTCTGCATTTGCTGGATATGAGTTCACTATGCAATTTTATAAAAAAGCTGTTGATGATAAATATAGATTTTTTAGTTTCGGCGATGCTATGTTTATTTACTAAAGGAGTATAAAATGTTTAAAGTTTTGAAAACTGAAGGGCACGCCCGTCTTGGAGAATTACATACTAATAGGGGAGTAGTAAAAACACCTGCATTTATGAATGTTGCCACTTCTGCTGCAATTAAAGGTGCCGTTTCTGCTGAAGATTTGGAACAGGTAAGATGTCAGGTTATGCTGAGCAACACATACCATTTACATATCCGTCCAGGAGATTTAGCGATAAAAGAATGCGGTGGACTTCATAATTTATCAACCTTTAAAGGCCCCATTTTAACCGACAGCGGCGGATTTCAGGTTTTTTCACTAGCACCTCTCAGGAAGATTACCGAAGAAGGTGTGACCTTCAATTCACATATTGATGGGAAAAGAATTTTTATGGGACCGGAAGAAAGTATGAGAATTCAAAGTAATCTAGCTTCTACTATTGCGATGGCCTTCGATGAATGTGTTGAAAACCCTGCACCATACAGCTATGCCAAAGTATCCTGTCAGCGTACTACCAGGTGGCTTGAACGCTGTAAGGTTGAAATGAAAAGGTTAAATTCCTTAGAGGATACGATTAATCGTGAACAAATGCTTTTTGGAATTAATCAAGGATGTACCTTTAACGATCTTCGCGTTGAACATATGAAGCAGATTAGAGAGCTTGATTTAGACGGTTACGCTATTGGTGGACTTGCCGTTGGCGAGCCTGCGGAGGTTATGTATGAAATAATTGAAAATGTTACTCCTGAAATGCCAAAAGATAAAATTCGCTATCTTATGGGTGTGGGTACTCCTGCCAATATTCTTAATGGCGTTGAACGTGGGGTTGACCTTTTTGATTGTGTTATGCCAAGCCGTAATGCCCGTCACGGACATCTTTTTACCAGTGTCGGAATTATTAACCTGAACAATAATAGGTATGAAAGGGATATGCGTCCGATTGATGAAAACTGTGATTGTCCTGTTTGTAAGCGCTACAGCAGAGCATATATCCGTCATCTAATTAAAAGTAAAGAGATGCTTTCAAACCGTCTTTGCGTGTTGCATAACCTATATTTTTACAATAAACTTATGGAAGACATTCGTGATGCACTGGCTGATGGTCACTTTGCTGAATTTAAAAAAGAAAAAGAAACAATTTATTCTACAAGAATTTAAGACTTGATTTAATTTAAGTTTTGTTATATAATAAATTAAATTGATTTTTGGAGGTAAAAATATGCAAGGAAATTGGTGGATGATAATATATATCGTTGTAATTATCGGCGTTATGTATTTTGTGATGATTCGTCCTCAGAAGAAAAAACAAAAAGAAGAACAGAAAATGCGCGAATCTATTCAGGTTGGCGATGAACTTCTTACTATAGGCGGTATTTTTGGTAGAGTTGTTTCTCTTAAAGAAGACAGCATTACTATCGAGTCTTCTGCTGACCACTCAAAGATTAAAATCGCTAAATGGGCAGTAAGCCAGAACCTTACTATACATGAAGAAGCTGCTGACAGCGGCGAAAAGAAGTCATTCTTTAAAAAATAAGTTCTAAAAACGTACCCTCTCGGAATAAAATATTTCGAGGGGGATTTTTTATGCTAAATAAAATAAACGATGAGAAAACTGCAAAGTTATTAAGGCTTATTGTTTTTATGTCTATTGGAATTATAATAACTTTGGTTGCTTTACTTTTATTTGCAGTACTTTTTACATTACTTGATTTGGATAAATATTTAAGCGGTGTTTTCGCTACTGTTTCGCTTATTCTGGGAAGCTTTGTGTCATCATATTTTTATATAGCTAAAATAAATAACAAAGGTTTGATTAACGGCGCGTTACTTGGCTTGGCGATATATTTGGTGACTTTTATAATTTCTTTAATTATCAGCAAAAACGGTTTTTCGCTTATTTCGCTGTTCCATCTTATCTGTACTGTGCTTTCGGGTGCAATAGCAGGTATTTTAAGGGTTAATAAAAAAAGTAATATGAAATATTTAAAATAAAGCGTCAATACTATCTATTATTAATGTCTATAGGAGAATTTATGATGGATTATAATGATGCCGTTGAACGTGAAGTTTTGATTTATGATAGGTTAATTCAATTAATCTATGAGGATATAGTTGCCGCGAAAACCGAAAATACCGAAAAAGATAGCCCGTCATTTTAAGACGGGCTTGTTTTTTGTAAAAAAGACTTGCAGTAAAAGGTAAATGTGATATAATATTATTTGCAAAAAATGACAAGTGAGGAATCGTTATGGTAACTATAAAAAACGAATTTTTAACAGTTGATATTAATAAAATAGGTGCTGAACTTAAAAAAATCGAGTATAATTCGATTCAGTATTTATGGCAGGGAAGAGATGAAGTATGGTCTTATTCTGCACCACTCTTATTTCCAATATGCGGTGGCCTTAAAGAGGACAAATATTTACTAAACGGTAAAGAGTATTTTCTTGAAAAGCATGGCTTTGCCCGTAAAACGGTTTTTGAGGTTGAAAGTATTTCGGAAAACAAAGTTACTTTTTTACATAAATCTAATGAAGAAACAAAGGTTAAATTTCCTTTTGATTATGAACTCAGGGTAATTTATACTCTTGATGGTAAAAGCTTGAAGGTTGATTATAACGTTATTAATAAATCAAATGAAGCTATGTATTTCAGTATTGGCTCTCACGAAGGTTATTATACTCCCGAAGGTATTGAAGATTATGATATTGTTTTCCCACAAAATGAAACTCTTAATGCTTATGTGCTTTACGGTGAATTGCTTTCAAATCAACCTTTACCTATTATTAAAGACAGCAACGTTCTTCCTCTTTACGATAAGTATTTTACCGTTGATGCTTTGGTGTTTAAGGATTTAAAGTCAAAGTCCGCTACTCTTAGAAACCGAAAAACAGGACGAGCAGTTCGTGTTGATTTCCCTGATGATAAATATTTTCTGTTATGGCATAAGCCAAACGCCCCATTTATCTGTTTAGAGCCTTGGGATGGTGTGCAGGATATTGTTGGTACGAGTTATGATATAAGTGAGAAAGTAGGTATAGTTTCTCTTTCTTCTGGAAAGGAATATAATCATACCCATTCTATTACAATTGTTGAATGATTATTTTTAGAGGTTAGTGTGTAAAAATGCAGGTTTTCTTATCAACGCTAAATCAAATGTTTGTGCTTTTTACCTTTATGGCGTTAGGATATTTTCTTAATTTTAAGGGTATATTGCCTCTTAATACGTCCTTGGCAATTTCTAGACTTGAAACGAATGTGCTTGTTCCGTGTCTTGTTTTCAATACATTTTATAAGTATTGCACCATTGAAAATATAAGTGATAAATGGACATATATAGTTTATGGCGCTGCCGTCACCGCGGTTTCTATAATTATAGCTTTTTTTCTTGCTAAACTTTTCAGCAAGGATAATTATCTGCAAAAAATATATTCTTACTCCTTTGCTGTAGCTAATTTCAGCTTTATGGGTAATGCGGTAGTGCTTGGGATTTTCGGTGAAACAGTACTGTTTGATTATATGATTTTAACTTTGCCTCTTTGTCTTTACGTTTATTCTTTTGGTACAGCTTCTCTTATTCCAAAAATAAACAATAAAAGCAAATTTTCGTTTAAAGTGTTTTTTAACCCTGTTTGTATAGCAATGCTATTGGGTGCAATTTTCGGATTAACCCGCCTTTACGTGCCACCCTTTCTTGTTACGGCGATTGCATCAGCAGGAAGTTGTATGTCACCACTTGCAATGATTTTAACAGGCTTTATAGTAGCTAATTTCAGCATAAAAAAACTTGCGACTGATGTGAAAATTTACATAGCTTCAATATTAAGGCTTATAATATTGCCGGCACTGTTTATTTTAGTGTTGAAACTTCTTAAAACCGATAGTAACATAATAATGTTAACCATTTGTGCTACAGCTATGCCTCTTGGACTTAATACGGTTGTTTTTCCCGCGGCATACGGTGGAGATACAACTCCTGGAGCTAGTATGGCATTAATATCACAT
The DNA here is from genome assembly GCA_015065585.1 of Oscillospiraceae bacterium. GTDB lineage: Bacteria > Bacillota > Clostridia > Oscillospirales > Acutalibacteraceae > SIG607. The sequence continues at coordinate 14,681 of SVQC01000025.1, read as the reverse complement.
CTGATGTCAATTATAACAATTCCTCTAATGTTTATGTTTTTTATTTAGGCAAAAAAGTTATAGACACGTTTCAGTACGGAAGCGTGTCTTTTCGTTATACAAAAAATGAGTCCAGTACAATACTAAACTCATTTCTATTATTTTGTCAAAACTTATATTTGCCTTAAATTACCGGCTTATTATTATGCCAATTTTTTGTATTGTCTTTTAGTTGCAAACTGTAGTACCAAAATAGTTCCTACAAAGCAGACACCGACTATATCGGTTAATAAACCGGGATAGATAAGTAAAAGTCCACCAACAGCACTAATAATTCTTTCAAACCATTTCATATTGTGTAAGAAATAGCCTTGTAGAGCTGCGGATACGGCAAACATACCAACCAGTGAGGTTATACAAATCAGTATAACTTCAAATGCCGAAGTATCAATAAATAGCATTGCAGGATTTAGTGCAAATACATATGGCACTATAAATGCACCGATGGCAAGTTTTGTGGAAGTAAATGCTGTTTTCATCGGGTTTGCCTGAGCAATAGCGGCCCCCGCATATGCTGCAAGCGCAACAGGAGGGGTAAGGTCGGCAACGATACCGAAATAGAAAACGAAGAAGTGAGCTGCAAGGTCAGGTACACCCATTTTAATGAGAATAGGCGCACAAGTAGCAGCCATAATGCAGTAGTTCGCAGTGGTCGGTACACCCATACCAAGAATTATGCAGCAAAGCATAGTGAGGAAAAGCGCGATAATTACGTGATTTCCGGCAAGTGCAACAATACCGTTAAACAGTAAATATGCAAGTCCGGTAACACCAATGATACCTGCAATAATACCTGCAACACCACAGGCAGCAGCCACAGTTATCATACCTTGTCCGCCTGCGGCCAATGCCTCTAATATACGCTTTGGAGTTATTCTATGCTCTTTATTAAAAAGACTGACAACAATAGCGGCAATAATTGCAAGAGCAGCGGCGTAAGCAATAGATTTTGTGCTGGTACCTACAAGATAAATAAGCAAAATTAGAGGGAACAAAAGATATGATTGCTTAAGCAGTGGTTTAAGCTTAGGGAGTTCTTCACGCGTAAGTCCTTTAAGGCCTTCTTTTTTAGCTTCTAAGTGTACTGTAATAAACACACCGGCAAAATATAAAATTGCTGGTAAGATTGCTCTGACAACAATATTTAGGGAACACCAACAGTTTCAGCCATGAGGAATGCGGCGGCACCCATAATTGGAGGCATAATCTGACCGCCGGTAGATGCAGAAGCTTCAGCAGCTGCGGCAAATTCTGGCTTATAACCGGTACGCTTCATAAGCGGGATAGTAACAGCACCAGAGCCAACGGTATTTGCAACCGAAGAACCGGAAACCATTCCTTCAAGCGCAGAAGCCACAACGGCAACCTTTGCGGGTCCGCCAGAAAAACCGCCTACGAGTGCATTTGCGATTTTAATAAAGAAGTCGGCAATGCCGGTCCTTTCAAGGAAAGCACCGAAAATGATAAACATTACAATATATTTTGAACATACATTAATAGGCGTTGAGAGGATTCCTTCTTTTGAATAGAAGAGCACGCGAACTATTTCAGTTATTCTTGCAATAAAATCAGGGTTAGTTGAACCCCAAATTAAAGCGTAAACAATAAGAACAGCGGCAACAATTAGAATCGGCAAACCGACACTTCTGCGGCAAAGCTCTGCAAGACAAAGTATACCTATAATACCGATAGCTACTTCAAAATTGTTGATTTTAAATCTTGAAACAATTTCTGTTGCATTTATGCAAAAATACATAAAAGAGGAAGTACCAACAGCCATTAGCACAACGTCATACCACGGCATATAATTTGTCTTTTGAACTCCTTTCTTGGCAGGAAAAACGAGATATCCAATAAGCATAATAAATGCCATAAAAGATGTAAGTCGTATTTCGTCAAGCCAAGTTGCAAAAAGAGTTACATAAATAGAAAAAACTGAAAAAGCAGCCAAAATACAATTGATTACAATTTTAGGAATGCCATCCCAAATACGAGTATTAGACTCACGGTCAAACTTTTTCATAACATCGTCCAAATTCATAGGTTCAGTATTTTCTTGGACACTTTTCTTTTTAAAAAGCGACATAAGAGCCTCCTTTAACAAAAAATAATTAATTGCCTGCAGTATCTACCGCAGGCAATTAAAAAACGTAATTAAAAATTACTTAGTTTCAACTTTAATGCCTTTTTCAGCAAAATATTTTGCTGCTCCGGAATGGAAAGGAACAGTTATACCTGCAGTAGCGTTTTCTAAAGATAGTTCAGCGCCTTTAGCGTGAGCAGCAGTTATTTCCGTTGCATTGTCGAAGATTGCTTTTGTTATGTTGTAAACATCATCTTCGGAAGCAGAAGCACTAACGATAAGAGTAGCTTTTACAGTAACGGTTGTAACGTCAGCAGTCTGTCCTTTATAGGTATTAGCAGGAATCTTATAAGTAGTGTAGAAGGGAGAGGTTTCCATAAGTTTTGTGGCAATATCGCCGTCAATAGGAATTAAGTAAGCCTGTTTAGAAGTGCAGAGTTCCTGAATTGCAGGAGTGGGAGCACCAGCAACAATAAATGCTGCATCAATTTTACCATCTTTTAACGCGTCGGCAGAATCAGCGAAAGATTGATACTGAGGAACGATGTCAGTTTCTTTAAGACCTGCAGCGCCAAGGATGTCAATAGCGTTGAAATAAACACCGGAACCTGCGGCACCGATTGAAACCTTTTTACCTCTAAGGTCAGCAACTGTCTTGATATCAGGATTCATGGTTACAAGCTGAACAGATTCTGCATAAAGACCGCCAATAACTCTAAAGCTTTCAAGAGCGCCTTCTTTTTCAAAGGAACGTGTACCTGCCCAAGCGTAAGTCATAACGTCGGACTGAACAGTACCGAGCTGATAGTTTCCGGCATCAATGCCAAGAATGTTTGCTTTAGAACCGTCGGTTGAAACAACATTAACGGTTATACCGGCAGAAGTTTTGATTTGGTTACCAAGGATACCGCCGTAACCATAATATGTACCTGCAGTACCGCCGGTACCCATGGTTAAAGTTGTGCCACCGCTACAAGCGGTAAAAGCAAAAACCATAGCAAAAACAAGTAAAAGTGCGATAAGTTTTTTCATAAAATATTCCTCCATATTTAATTTATTGCTATAATTATACTAAAAAATACTGCATTTTGCAAGAGTAAATATTTAATTGACTTATATTTATTATCGTGATATAATAAGTATACAACTTAATAATGCAGTACATTTTTATAAATATCGGGTTTAATAAATTCGATGCTGAGGGAATAGCAGTGAGAATCTGCAGCAACAGCCATTACCGTATCTCTTTTTAAAGTCAAGTCGGAATGCTTAGCGTACTGTGCCGTAAAAGTCTCTTGGGCAATAGGAGGGACGTGTAAAAATAATTCGGCAGATTTGTATTGTTTTTATGCGCTCTCTTAGAAGGGCGCTTTTATTATTTTGTTGTAATTATTTTAAGAAAGAGTTGGTATTATGAAAAAAATTACAGCAATTTTTGTGTGCTTATTGCTAGTTTTTACACTTTGTGCATGCAGTAGTAATGAAGCAACAGGATTATGGAAGGACGCAGTTTATCAGAGTGATAAAACCTTCGGTGAAGGGAGTAAAACCGTTGTGGTTGAGGTAAAGGCTGAGGATAAATCGGTTAATTTTACTATTAATAGTGATGAAAAATATTTAGGCGCTGCATTACTCCAATACGAGCTGATAAGTGGTGAGGATAGTGAATATGGTCTATATATTAAATCTGTAAACGGCATCGTTGCAGATTATGATGTTGATAAAAGCTATTGGGCATTTTATAAAAATGGTGAATATATGATGTCTGGTGTTGATACAACCGAATTTGCTAACGGAGAGCATTACGAACTTGTGCACTCTAAATAATTACAAATATGCAAAATAAAAATAGGATAACACTTGCAGAAACTTGTATTTTCGCGATGCTCGGTGCATTAATGTTTTGCTCTAAAATACTAATGGAAATATTACCAAATATACATTTGCTTGGTATGTTCACAATGGTTTTTGCGGTTACGTTCCGAAAAAACGGATTAATACCGATATATGTATATGTATTAATCAACGGTGTATATTGCGGTTTTGCAACTTGGTGGTATGCATACTTATATATATGGACTGTTTTATGGGGAATGACCATGCTTATTCCAAAGAATCTGCCCTTTAGAATAAAAAGTGTAATTTACCCCGTTGTATGTGGATTGCATGGTATCTTATTCGGGATTTTATATGCGCCTGCACAGGCGTTGTTTTACGGCTTTGATTTTAAGGAAACGATTGCCTGGATAATTGCGGGATTTCCTTTTGATATAACTCATGCGATAAGTAATATATTTGCGGGTATGTTGGTTTTACCCCTTAGTAATCTTCTTACTAAAATAACAAAAGAGCAGTAGTGACTACTGCTCTTATTTATATACCGTAAATTAACCAAATATAAATATATGCTGGGATGATTGCTGCAAGCGTAAACGGAATGCCAATTTTAAAGAAATCGCTATTTTTAACTTCATAACCTGCTTTTCGTAATATACCGATACCTGTAATATTTGCTGAAGCACCAATTGGAGTACAGTTTCCTCCGAGTGTAGCACCCGAAAGCAGACCAAAATAAAGAGGAATAGCAATTAGTACACTATCAAGATTCATTTGACTGCCTAACTGAGTACTCAATGCTGCGATAACAGGTATCATAGTTGCAACGTAAGGGATATTGTCTATAAATGCCGAAATTAATACTGAAGCCCAAACAATCACCGTGTATAAAAGGAAAATATTTCCGCTTCCGGCCTTAGCAAGTAATGAGGCTATTGCATCAATAACACCTTCATGTTTTATTCCGCCAATCATTAGAAACAATCCAACAAGAAGTTCTAAAGTCTGGAAATCGATTTCTTTTAATGGTTCTAAAATTGCACTGAGATTTCTTTTTTTAATGTAATTATAAATTAAACCGATTACAAGAACAGCACAGCATATAAGACCGTTAATTTCTTTTGGTAAATTTAACGTATCAGGCGCAAAGGAAACACAAATAAGTAAAACAATAACACCTACAAGAAGTATTGTAGGAATATAATCATTTACTTTTGTACGAGTGAAATTTTTCTCAATCGGCGCTTTATTCTTGTGGAAAATAAAGGCAAGTATGACAGCAGAAAGTATCGCGCCTAATTCAACAGCGAAGAAAACAGACGGTTTTCCTTTAAACCAGAAAAAGTCCATAAAACTCATATCAAGGGCAGAACCTAACATTATTGCGGTTGTATCTCCAACAAGAGTAGCAGCGCCCTGAAGATTTGAAGAAACAGCGATTCCGATTATAAAAGGCACGGGATTAGTTTTTAATTTTTTACAAATTTCAAGTGCAACAGGAGCAACCATTAGTACGGTAGCAACGTTATCAACAAAAGCGGAAATAATTCCGGCAAAAAGAGATAAAGCAACTGCTGCCTTCTGAACATTGGGTACTTTTTCCATTACCAAATCAGCAAGAAGAGCAGGCATTTTACTCTCGATAAATAAAGCAACAAGTCCCATTGTACCTGCTATCATAAGCAAAACATTAAAATCAAGCTCATCAAGTACTTTACCAATTGGCAACATTCCGCTTATGATAAAAATTATGCCCGATGCAAGTGCTATGTACGGACGAAATTTATCAAAAACAAGCATTAAAATATAAGTTGCCGCGAACAAAATAATTGCAACTGTCATAAATATACCTAACAAATTTATTTATGAAGATATTATCCTATAAAACATTTAAAATGTCAACAATTCAGTTATAGGTACTTTATGAGTCGTACTGCTTCATTGCGATTTTTGAAAAGACCTGCAGAAATTGCAGAGAACAGTGCGGCGCCGAATGCAGCCTCCTCTAAGTGGAAAGGGATTTTCATTTTAGCGTTAAATTTTTCTTCGACAATTTTAATTAAATGCTTATTCTTTCTAATACCGTTTCCTGAACCAACTAGTCCTGTTTTTTGTATGTTTACAGAGCTATACATACAATATAGTTCTTCTGTAATTCCGTTCAAAAATCCGCGAGTTAATTCTTCAGGAGAAAAATTTTCGGTAGAAATTTCATCAATTCTGCCCATAATAGAAGGATTGTTTCTTGTACCGGCAAAACGTGTGTCCACATACAAACCAGACGTGGAACTATTTTCGAGCATTTTATCCATGATTTCATAAACTTTTTCATCACTACATTTAGAAAAGTAGTTAATGATTTTACTATAAAAGTTTTTGAGCATACTGTAGGCTCTGCCTCCACAAAGAGCAGCACCTACTAATAGATATTTACCTTCAAAAAATGGTCTTGTTTCGATGCATTCATTTTTTACTATTTCATTTGATATAACAGAAACCTGACTACCTGTGCCAACATTAAATAGAATATCGTTATCATCAGCAAGGGTAGAGAAAACACTAGCTTGATTATCGCCAATAGCCACGCTTACAGGAATATTTTTATATTTACCGGCAATATGATAATCATTAACAACATCTACGTTAACGTCATAAATGAATTCGTTTTGCAAAAGGTCATACATACCTAAACTCGCAGCGTCGCTTGAGTGCATTACAGCACGGTTATTTTTGCAAATTTTCATAACAAAATAATCGTGTATAGTACAGTGACTTATGGCATTTTTGGGGCGAATGTTGTTTACCTTATTGTAATAATCCGTTACGTTGCCGTAACCGCAAGGTGTTTTCAGATAAGCAGAGTAGGTAGTGTCCTTATAGGGTAAATTACCGCGTTCATCCTGCCAAGTATATAAAGGGCTTACAGCTTCGCCATTTATATCAGTATATACAATACCGTGCATTTGACCTGTAACGCCTATTGACAAAGTATTATCACAAACGAAAGAATCGAGAATTTCTTTGGCTAAGGAATAAATTTTTTCTGGAGACTGGATTTTCTCAAAAGTATTTTCAGACTCTATAAATACATTACTGTTTACTGTTTTTGAGGAAATCACTTTTCCACTTTTTATATCAATCTTTACACCGCAAATACTGGTAGTACCAATATCAATTCCAATAATATACATAATTTTACCCACTTAATAACATTCAATTATTTCAATATTGCCCTTAACAGTAAATTTATCCATAAGAACCGCAGGCATAAAGAAATAATCGCCTTTTTTTATTTCTTTTACGTAATCACGACCGATTAATGTTCCGTTACCGGATGTCACAATATAAACAGCATAACTGTTATTAACGTTAAGTTTAATTTCTCCGTTATTAAGAATTATGCGATTAACAATAAAACAATCCGTATTATCAGTTCCTACAAGATTCTGTACATTAACTTTTTCAGCTTTTAATATATCTTTTGGAATCAGTTTTGCATCAGGAGCTTTTCCAAAATCAAAACAGCTTACTGCAATTTCTCTGGATAGGCCTAAATACATTTCATCGTGTGATAATTTATAATCGCCGCAATAATATTCTGGCTGTATAGTAAAATCGGTTGGTTCTTGTATTTCCAGAATTAAACAGCCTTTGCCGATAGCGTGCACAGTTCTGCCTGGAACTAAAAACACATCGCCAATCTCCGGTTCGATTTCAAGCATTAGCCTTTCCATAGCGTCTTTATCGAACTCACTTGCATCAATAGCTTTTTCAAAATCATCTTTTGTCACACCATCTTTAAAACCGAAGAATATTTTTGCGCCGGGTCTTTTATCGAGAATGACCCAACATTCGGTTTTTCCGTATGCAGAATTAAGATATTTTTGTGAAAAAGTCCTATCAGGATGTGCTTGAGCAGGAAGCCGAATTGCACTGTCAAGGCCTTTAACCAATATTCTGAATTTATTGTTTTTTCCAAGTAATTCCTCGGGGTATTTTTCTAAAAGTTCATCAAAATAAAAGTCGGGATTTTTTGCTTTAGAAACGCCCTCTTTTTCTGATTTCTGAACCTTATTTATAGCTCTTACATTAGAAGCAATCCATTCTTCAGGCTCAAAATTATCAATGGGAGGGTCACCAAAAAAATTACTAAAGAGCATACCACCGGTATAAACTCTGCCAACTCTGTTTCTTTCAAAGAAAATAGGTTCTTTAATCATTATATTATCTCCTAACAGCCAATAGTAGTGGAATTTAAATCTAGACGAGTGATTATATCTTGCTGAATTTCAGGGGATAAGTCAAGGAAATTAACGAATGTACCGTGAATTCGCATAATGTATACGCCGTTGGGTGCATATTTTTTTGGATTTGCAAGAACTTTTCTAAGTGTTTCGGGAGTAGTTACATTAACGTAGAGATAGAAAGGTGAAACTCCCTCGCAAAGTTCATTGAAAAATAGAGGTCTTATTACGTTGTTATAAAACTCAGTTCCTTTTTCTTCAAGTGTAGCACCGCTGAAAAATTTAGGGTCAATACCAAGGTGAGAAGCATAACCGCCGTTAAATTGTTCAAAAGGAAGTTTCATATTAGAAAGCATTCTGAAACCAAGACCGTTGGAAGCTTCACCATATAACGGGTCCACACCGTAGCCTAGCATATCACGACTCTTTCTGCCGTCGGGAGTTGCACCAACCCAATATCCGTAGGTTAGATGTGTAGAAGGACTTGCAAAGTCGGGACGGAAGGGATTACCTCTGTAGTTTTTCTTGCTTCTGAGCATATTTGAAATTTTATTTGCAATGTCTTTTGCTTCGTTATCAACAATTTCTATATTATTTCCGAATTTTGGACAAGTAGTTAGGAAATCACGAACCTCTTCATATCCTTCAAAATTGTTTTTGAGAGCATTAACCAATAATTCTTTATCGCCGTTATACTTCTTAACAAATTCATCAATAGCAATAAATGAGTCGGCAAGAACGGTAAGACCGTGTACAAGACATCCGCTTCCATTGTATTTAGTTCCCGCTTTCTCGGTATCTCTCATGTCAGCGCCGTATTCTAGTCCTCCCATAAAGCAACTGAGGAAAGGTACTTTCAATTCTGAAAGGGCAGTTGAAGCGCCGTTTGCAGCACGTACCATATCGTCAACAACTTTTTCTGCCGTTTTATAAAACAGTTCCCTTATATTTGTTAAATCACACTCATCAACTTCTATAAGTTTTTCGCCGGTTATGAGTGAATGACCGTCATTTAATAACAATTCAAGAATTTTTGGGAGGTTAAGCCAACTATTTGTTGTATTGCCGTTGTCCTTGCCCATAATAAGTGGTTCCTGACAGCCTGCAATACTGTAATCTGGGATATCAGCTTCGTCTACACCATTATTTTTAAGAATTTCAAATATTGAATCATCGTTAAACAGAGAAGGAGTAAGGACACCAGGTGAGAAGAAGAACCGTCCCATTTCCTTATACAGCTTTTCAGGCGTGTTTTTGTGTAATTTTACAGAAAGAATAGGCTGAGGCAGGTTCATGTCAAAATAAGCGTCCATAATAGCGTAGCTCATTGTATTGGTAAGGTCGTTGCCATCAACATCCCTGCCGCTGATTATTACGTTCTGCGAAATTGCCCAGCTTCTGTCACCAACATTGAAGAAAACAAGGAAGTGACGGAAAAGTTCAGCAGCCTCGCTTCTGTTTAAATCTTTTCTGTAAGGTTCAAAAATTCTATCGGCATTACCTAATGAAAACGCGTAAGGGTTAGGTGCTTGTTCTATGCACATAATCTCCCAAAGAAGTATATAAAGTTGGAGGGCTTCATAAAGATTAGACGCACCGTTTGATTTAATGTTCACGAGTGATTTTTCCAAGAAATCAAGCTGTATTTTGCGTTCTGCAGTGCAGGTAACCTTTTGTTTATTAATTAATTCAATATAACGGTCAATTAATATTTTAGTTGCTTTAAGTGATATAGCGGCAGCAGTATAAAATTCGGCGTTTTTGCTTTCTGCTTCATTGATTAAGGTATCGATACCGTATTTTAATGCAAATCTGAAATCTGGTATAATATGACCGGTTACCTGTTCAACAAAAAATACAACCTCTTTCGTGTAATTTTCTGCTTTGCCATAGGTTTCATTTAACATTTCAACCATTTTTGATTTTGATGTAAATGAACGAACGTTATCAATTCTTTCTTTAGTGAAGATTTCATTGGGTTCAATGTCGTTATAAATTGCCATAGGGTCACAGTAACCGGAAAAACCTTCGACGGTAAAAGAGGGATTTATAAGAGCATAGCTTCTTGCAAAAGCATCGCGCTGAGTGCCTACAAAAATCGCATTATCGCTAAGATGTAAAGGCAATTCTTTTAAAACTTCGCACAATAAATATGCTTTTTTAACTTCAAGAGAATAATTTGCATATTTATCATCGTTTTTCATTTCGGTTTCTTTTGCAATAAACCAACCATCAAGACGCATGATTTTGCGTTCCTCCTGATAGAGCGCTTTTGCCATTTCGGTAATTTGTCCATTTTTGTATATGTTTTTCATAATAAATCCTCCGTTTATGTTTTAGTTATTTTTAATCCGTAATTTTTAAAAGTGGCATTAAATTTCATTAATACTTCGGGTTTGATGAATCCGTCGGTAACTAAATATGCACTTTTCCATTTTTCTTTTCCATATTCGTGATATGGAAGAAATTCGAATACTGTATTTTCAGTGTTAAAACTAGAAAAATATTCTGCAAATTTCTCTGGAAAATCAGAGTTTACATTATTAATAAGCGGTATGCGTATAAGTTGTTTTACGTTGTTTTTACAGTTTAATTCAAAATTTTTCTTTATAATTTCATTATCCACACCAGTATATTTCTTTAGAATATCTGAGTCGTAATGCTTAAAATCCATAATTAAATGGTCGATATACGGGAGAATAATTTGTAATTTTTCGCTTGTTCCGTTTGTTTCAATAGCAGTATTAATGTTTTCTTTCTTTAAGGCTATTAAAACTTGGAGCAATTCTTCATACTGTAACGTAGCCTCGCCGCCGGTAAAGGTAACACCGCCGCCCGAAAAAAACATAGGTTTACAGCTAACACTTTCTGCAATTACATCTTTAATCAAGACGCTTTTTCCGGCGCTTTTATCCATTCCCTCAGGGTTTGAACACCAAATACAGCGCATATTACATCCGGAAAGATGGTATACTAGACGATTTCCGGGACCGTCTTGCGAAAAGTTAAAACCTTTAGCGAAAATTTGCATAGGCAACACCGCCTTTTAATTTTATATGTAAAGTATAACATTTGACGAAAAACAACTGAATTGACAAAAAGGAAATATAGATGTAAAATAAAGAAAAAATATATTTGGAGAATTATATGAAAAATTTGTTTATTTCTCAAAATTTACATACAGTTACTGAAGCGGATATTAATTATTACGCTGTTCCTTTTTTACACCCTAAACGAATAATGAACGAACATGACTTTATATACGTTCTGGACGGTGAATGGAAAATAGGGCAAAATAATGAGGTATTTTCTTTAAAAAAAGATAGCTTGTTAATACTTGCAGCAGGGAACAGTCACTATGGTGTTGACCATTGTCTACCGAAGACGAAGACGATGTATTTTCATATAAGCGGTCTAGAAGGTGAGGGCGTAATTTCTGATTCCCAAAATAATGACGGTGTAATAATTGACACGATGATCGATGCTTCTTTAAACTCAAATATAAAAAGACTTTTTTTTGAAATTGTAAACAGTAAACTTCTTGGAAATAACCGAAAAGCAAGTCTTTATTTTGAACTTTTGCTTTGTGAACTGTCTGAATATAATTTGAAACCCGACGAAACAGATTTAGCGGTAAAACTAAAGAAAATCATCCATAGAAATCCCGAAAAATTTTACAGCAATAACGAACTTGCACAGCTTGTGGGTGTTTCGGCTAAAACCTGCGAAAACAAGTTTAAGGCTGCTTTTTCTATAACTATGCACCAATATATGCTTGAATTTAAAATAAAAGAAGCTATATCATATTTTGAAATGTTTCCACAAATGAGTATTAAAGAAACGGCCTATAATCTTGGCTTTTATGATGAATATCATTTCAGTAAGCAGTTTAAAAAGATTATGGGGGTTTCACCGACGAAGTATAGAAATAAATAAATATAAACCTACATTTGACAAGTGAGTTAATTGTAGGTTTTTTGTTTTACAAATACAAAATTATAATGACCGATGAATAGTCAAAATTGACCTGATACTCGAATGCTCTAGATTTATGATTAATTATATGGTATGGTGGTAAATAAAGTAACCGTTGAGGAGATAAAGAATGGTAGAAATTAAAACCAATAAACTTACAAAACTGTACAAGGACATAATAGCTGTGGATAACATTAATTTAGAAATTAATCAAGGTGAGTTTTTTTCATTATTAGGAGTTAATGGTGCCGGAAAAACAACAGCATTAAAAATGCTAACATGCTTGGCTAAGCCAACAAATGGCGATGCTTATGTAGGGGGATATAGTATATTAAAACGGCCAAAAAAAGTAAAACAGATTATTGGTGTATCACCCCAGGAAACAGCAGTTGCTATGAACCTTTCTGCAAGAGAAAATTTAGAATTTATATGCGGTATTTACGGCTTTGATAAGGAAAAAACAAGCATAAAAGTAGATGAAATAACAAGACTTCTTGATTTGGATATGATTCTTAATAGAAAGGCGCAAAATCTATCGGGCGGATATCAGCGGCGCTTAAGTATTGCGATGGCACTTATTTGCGAACCGAAAATTTTATTTCTGGATGAGCCTACTCTTGGCCTTGATGTGATAGCAAGACGAGATTTATGGGAAATGATTCGCTCTTTAAAAGGAAATATAACAATAATTCTTACTACGCATTACCTGGAAGAAGCAGAAATGCTTTCAGACCGCATTGGAATAATGAAAGGTGGCAAATTGCTTACAGTTGGGACGGTAGCTGAATTAAAAGCAATTGCTGACGCGGAAGATTTTGAAAATGCATTTATTACTATTTCTAAGGACGGGTGTTAATGAGAACGATTATTTTTGCTAAGAGATGTACAAAAGAAATTTTGCGAGACCCAGTAAATCTTTGCTTTGGGATAGGTTTTCCATTGGTTTTACTGATACTTCTCAGTATTTTACAAAAGAATATTCCTGCCAGACTATTTGAAATCAATACACTTACTCCGGGAATTACAATATTTGGTTTATCATTCATGTCTTTGTTTACGGCAACGCTTATTGCAAAAGACCGAGAAAGTGCATTTTTACAAAGAATGTACACAACACCGGTTGGAGAATTCGATTTTATATTAGGATATATGTTGCCGATTATACCAATTGCAATCGGACAAGCCGCCTTTTGTTATGTGTTTGCGATACCATTAGGATTAAATTTTAATATAAATACAATATTTGCTGTTATCAGCATAATACCTATGGCGATTTTTAATATCGCGTTAGGTCTTTTGTGCGGTAGCGTTTTGACTGTAAAGCAGGTAGGCGGTGTCTGCGGCGCTTTACTTACTAATGTTACAGCTTGGCTATCTGGCGTGTGGTTTGATTTGAACCTTATGGGAGATGCTTTTGAAAAAATTGCCAATATCCTGCCTTTTTATCACGCTGTAGAAATGGAAAAAGCAGTGATTTTAGGTAATTTTCTAACAGCATTATCTCATATGATTCCAATTATTCTTTACAGTATAGTCATAACGATAATAGCCGTTTTCTGTTTTTATATACAAGGTAAAAAACAGTAAATATCATCATAGTAAATAATGGATAAAAAATCGACAAGTCGAAACTTGTCGATTTTTTTGCGAAAGAGCGACCAAACGGTGCGTAAACAGGGGTAAAAACGAAGAAAAGGTGCGTAAGGGAACTATTCATTCGTTTCCTTTTTGCTTAATTGATACAAGTAATCATTATATGTATAATACTCATCACTTTGATAGATGAAATCATCGCAATAATCTAAAGATGCAACTGCACGCGCTTCGAATGGATCAGTTTGATCGAATAAATCACACATATCTTCCTTGCTGGTAATTATCATTTCTTTTGTGCAAAAAAGTTCGTTTTCAACATTTCCGTAAGGACACATATTTCCATGACGACAAGTCATACAGCAAACAAGTTTGACATCTTTGGGAAGCTTTATTTGCAAATCAGCAAGGGTGTCAGTCCAGAGATAATCCGAACCGCTTCCGCTATATTCAACACCGTTGTATATCAAAGTAATTTCGGATTTGGGAACTGCTATAACTTCCATGTCATCATAAGTGCTTTTTATAGGTTTCTTTGTCAATGACGTTTGTATTGACCAATAATCGCAACCAACCCTCTGTTTCACTGCATTCTTTTAGGGTGATTTCAAATTTTGAAAGCATATCCGCCTTGCTCTGGCCATAATTTGCTTCACGGATGTTAGCATAAACACTGCTCGAACTTTTACGGATCTGGAAAAGAGTGTTAGAGGGTGCTTTCGAATTTTGGCAAAGCAATTCTATTTCTGTTGTAAGTTTTTCGGAATAAATCAGCAAATAATTCTTAGACATACAAACACTTTCTTCAATGGTATTATACTACTTTTTCGCAATCAAATCAAGGCGAAGCCTTGTATATCATCAATTCCGAAGGAATTGCATATCATCAACACAAAGTGTTGTATATCATC
>SVQC01000024.1 GCA_015065585.1 Oscillospiraceae bacterium | reverse complement strand
CTCTCCAAGTACCTGTCCGGCAAGATTAGCAACGCCTGTTTCATCCATATCCTCTTTATCAATAGAAATAGAACGCGCTCTGTCCTTAGAAAGTGTAAAAGGTTCGCTGGCTACGGTAATCTTAGAACGCGCAAAACCGTTGTCTCTGTCGTAATTTACAAGACCTACAAATTCAAGATTTGGAATCTTAACCGTTTTTGCGCCCATAAACTGTGCGCGAAGCTTACTGTCAGTGAAGAGATTTACTACACTCTTCTGTTCAAATACTTTGTCAAGTTCGCCGCTATACTTTACGGCGGTGTCAATACTGTTAATAGACATAATTTTTTCTCCTTTAATTTAAAATTTCTTTTTATCTGCCCCAAAGTCCCGCCAAAAACTGCTTATCGGTAGTACTCATTTCATTACCGCCCGTATCCTTAAGACTGCCGGGGCTTCTTTTACTTGCGTCAGCGGCGGCCTTTTCGGCGTCTTCCACCGCTTTGTTGTTTTCATACACGCTTAGAAGATATGCTTCTCTTATAGAGATTCCTTCTTCTTCGGCTCTTTTAAGCACAGTATCCGAAAGCTGAGAAACTTCTTTAATCTCCGGGTTTATTTTATTTATTGCAATAATCCCGTTAGCTATTTTGTTTTCAAGAGCTTCCTTTTCCTGTTGCTCTGCGGCGGCAATACCGTTGTTATATTCCTGTAGTTTAATATCCCGCTCTTTAAGGGCTTTTTCGAATAACAGCTGTTCATATTCTTCATTGCCGTCAGCGGTTTCCTTACACTGCTGTCTTATAACGTCTATTTCCGCTTCTTCAAGACCTTTGACAAATTCCGATAAACTTTTACCGTTCCTTGCCGCGTGGTCTTTAAGCTTCAAATAATCCTCCGAAATGCTGTCGTACTTCATACCCTTCTGGGCTAAAGTAACCGCTTCCTCTCGGCTTAAGTTAACAGATTGCTTGTTAAACTTAATCTCAAGAAAATTCTCCGGAATATCCTTCGAAGCTTCGGCACCGTCCGCTTTACTCGCATTGGTGTTTTGAGCATCGGCTTCTTTTACCGCTTTTTCATCATTACCTTCAGCTGCAGAAACATCATCAGGTAACTGTCCTTCCTGTTCGGGTGTGGTATCCACTTCAGGATTTAGATTTTCATCCATTTTTTATATTTCCTTTCTAATCCGCTGGTGTTGCGGTTAATAAGTAATTAGAATGTGCGCCGTTTTCTACTGCGCTTCACCGGTATAACTGTAAAAATTTTCAAGTTCCTTTTTCTCTTTTTCGAGTTTTTGTTTTTCTTTCTCACTCAGAACCTTTTCTCGTGAGAAATTTCTGTTATCGGGCGGTTTTTTCTCACGCTCGGTAAATATAGTTCCTAAGAAAAAACTAAGCGCACACAGCAAAGCCATAAGCATTAGAATAAAAATGCAAATAACAATAACAAGCGCTATAGTTACCGTTCCAACTTCATACATAACCAATTCTCCTTTCTTAAAAGTATTAAAACTACTCCCAACCGCCGAGCATATCGTCCACAATGTTTACACCTTGCGCATACACGCTGCGGTTTTGAGTCTTCTTTTTGTCCGTTATTGTCGGTCTGAAGAACCGAATATCATACGCCGCGTACCGTAGCGCGTCCATAAGGTGATTATTTATATCTTTCGGTCGGTTGGTGAGCTTATCTCCCTTATCCTTTTCGAAACAATACCCGGATATTTCGGATATTGTGTTCTTGCAGGCGGGTGAAATATATATTTTATATTCCTGTAAAAAAGAAATACCGTTTAATATGCTGTCTTTGCCCTTTACACTCGGCAAAATTCGGTTTATTCCAAGCCGTTTAAGGTCATCGTTACTTTTAGGCTCTGCGGCATCTGCTCTGATGCGTTCTTTTGCATAACCGTGCCGCTTTATTTCATTCGCAATATCGCTGTTAAGCATCTTGCATTGGTAAAACTCGTCATATATGTAAATAACCTTGTCTATTGGATTAGCCGCAAAGGCTATAAAAGCCGTAGGGTCGTTTGTGTATCCATAGTCAAGACCGAAGAAACTGCGCCACTTATACGACTCATCAGACAAGACCTTGCCCTTTTCATCAAACTCGATACCGAGTTTATCTACCTCAAAAGCCTTGATTTCATAGTTTTCATATACAAGACCTTCAGACACTCCCCATTCTCCGAGCCCTGCCACTTTATATCTGCTGTAGCTCTGCTTTTTCATTTGCTCGAATAGTTCATGGTCGGTACTGTCCAGCCACTCATTACAAAGATAATTAGTTGAATATACGCCGACATTGTCTGCAGGTTTATCAAAAAATCTACTCTTAAGCCAATGTTGTTCGCTCCAAGGGTTAAAGGTCAGTGTTGTTTGCTTAAAAAGTCCTTCGGGAACCTTACCTCTCGGTACCGATAAATCAAGTTTTTCAAAATCCGCTTCGCTCGTTATCTCGTAAGCTTCTTCTATCCAAACGAAATTAAGATATCCTACTTCAACGGTGGTGGATGCAAGCTTTAATACATCGTCAAAACCTCTGAAAATTATCTTTTGCCCGGTGGGAATGTATATCATCTGCATAGGTGAAACGCTGTTCTTCCACAAATGGCTTACTTTAAGCTTATTTTGTGCCCAAGATAGCGCCGCAAAGGTTGAGTCTCTGTGTGTTTGCATTACCGCTCTGACTACCAGCGCGTTACTACCGGGATATTTCATAATACGGTATATAAGATTAAGAGCTGTGGTGCTCGATTTCTTTGAGCCTTTACCGCCTTTAAGTGCTCTATAGCGCCGTTTATCATTCCAAAATTCGTTATATCCCCCGCCCACAACTTCTTTAAGGGATACTTTATTCATTTCTTAGGTCCTCAACAAAAGTGACCGTCTCGTTAATTTTTGCGCTAATTCCGATATCCTGTTTGTATTTATTTTTAAGTTCAAAGTAAAGCTTCTGAGCATCTACCGAACCATTACAAGCTCTTTTGATTAACGCCTTCCAAACGTTTGCAAGTTCACTGTCTGTGTAGCTGTCGATAAGGAAGTTTACATAATCGTTAAAATCACTATCCTGTTGCCAGTTATAAAAGGTGGCTCTCGAAATGCCGACTTTTTCACAAATCTGCGTTATATTAAGCTTTATTTCAGGGTCTACGAGCATTTCCGCAAGTCGTCTTTTCTTACCCTTAACCTTCGGGTAAAAGCCCTTAGTACTGTCAAGTTTTGTCAACTTTTTCACCTTTCTGTATATTTATATTTGCACGTACGCGCGCACACACGCGAAGTATCCCGCCGCCCATCCGCCGCCAATTAAATCCGGCACTAAATATTTTTATATAAAAAAAGAGACTCCCGACCTCTCGGAAATCTCTTTTTCTTCAGTTTACATTATAGCATATTAAGGGGGTGGTCAGGGAGTGGTCAAGGGGTGGTCAAATTTATAACTTCAACACCTTTTTTATGAAGCCTCTTGACATAGCGTTCTGAATAGTACGTAACCTTTGAAATCTGCTTAATACTCTGACCGTGTATGTAATGGCGTCTCAAAACATTTCTTATGCGCTTATCCTCTATTTCGTCAGTAGCTTTCAAAATGCTTATTTTAGCAGTTACAGCCTTATCCTCAAGCTTTACTATCTCCCGCTGCTTCGAAATGATATTGGCCGTATAAAACGATTCTTTAGGTTTTCCTACCGCCAGTTCCTGCCAGTCCTTAAGTTCTTCTTTTAAATCAGATACCGCTTCCATAATTTTTAAGTAGCTTTCTAAAAATTCCTTTTTCACTTTTGTGTCCTGCATAACCACCTTAGCCATACATCGTCCTCACTTTATTCATTATCAAAAATAGAAGTTTGTTCCTCTGCTTTTATACTATTTTTATTATCAAGAGCAACCTCACAAAGATTTGCCAATCTTTTCATTTCACTCACGAATTCCAAACTGATAACCTCGTAAGGTGCAATAATGCCCGAAAACAACATACCGTTTTTAACCACAAAATACGAAGTGTTATCCGCCGAAGACCGTTCCCATAATGATATCATGTTAGCATTGTCCTTAAGAGGAGCCAGATATCTCGAATCTATAAATTTTATTCCGGTAGCTGTTATAACCGGTATAAGTATTTTACCGCAATATGCAAGAGTAATCGGCATCATCTCACACGCCGATTCATTATCTGCATAATCTGATACATCAATATGTTTAGGCAGCTTACTATCTACAAAAAAACGAATTTTACCTTTAGGAATATCGTATGTAAGGCAAAAGGTATCTTCGTCAAATACCGGTAGATTGGTTATTGGATATAAACCGCTTCCGTCAGAGATAAACTGTCCTTCCGGAGTATTGTATATTGTGGCGTATAATTTCTTTTTACATAACGCAATAATATTTTTAAAAATCATTTTTCTTACCTCGATGTGTATATTTTCTTTTGAACCTTGCTTCCGCTTCCATTCTCTTCTCAAGCTTTCGCATGCAGGTGTAAGAACAGAAAATTCTAACTAAGCCTTTATAACTCTTTTTGTATGCCCATTTGGTGATAGGCTTTAACATCCTTTTTCCACATTCATAACAGGAAATCATAGGATAATCTTTCTCAAGCTCCTGCCTTTGAAAGTCGCTAAGGGCATCAGAAGAGGATGCTTCTCCGCCATGGGCGTCAGTAATAATTTTCTCTTCCATTATTGTCATGCTCCTTTAAAATCTGTTTTACTTTCTTGTCCATTGAGCTGCCTAATTTATAGCAATTACCGTGTGATATATAATTTTTCCACGCATTATACGAAGCATTGAATTTATCTATTGACAATCTACCAGCAACAACAAGTTTTGCCATTTTCAAATATTTTCGTTGGGCGTTTCTTTTGTTTTGATTTTTGAGCTTTCTTATAATTTTGCCATCTGCTGTTATATAAGTATGAAATCCAAGATAGGAAACTCCTTTTTTAAATGGGAATATTTGAGTTTTGCCGTTAAGAGTTAAATCGAGTGTTTTTAAAAATTCAGTTATAACTGAAAGGCAATATTTTAAATATTCCTTATCCTTATGTATTAAATAAAAATCGTCCATATATCTGCCGTAATATTCAATACCTAATTCGCCTGTTATCAATTTATCCATACCGTCTAAATAAAGAAGTGCAAAACCTTGATTAACCTGATTTCCTAACGGTATGCCTTTGCCCTCTGTACTGTCTATAAATAAATTACATAGCCAACATATATCTTTATCGTCCGAGAAGTGATAATTTACTATTTCTCTTAATTGTTCGTGTGATATGTTATAAAAGAATTTTGATATATCACATTTCAAAATATATCCGTTATGCCCGTAGCGTTCATAAAAGGCTTTCATTTGTTCGCTTAATCGGTTTAGTCCGAATAGCGTTCCTTTCCATTTTTGACCTGCACAATTATCATATATAAATATTTCTTGTAGTTTAGGCAAAATTACATTATCGCACAAACTATGTTGTATGACTTTATCTTTAAAAGAGGTTGTTTTAATTATGCGTTCTTTTGGCTCATATACTTTAAATTCGTGATAAGCAGATATTTTATAGGTTTTATTCTTTAACTGCTCTATAAGCAAATTTACGCCGTCTAATGCCATAACATCAAACTTTGCAGCACTTTTCTTATATCCCTTGCCGCATTTTGCTTTACGATAAGCCTTATACATATTCTTAAAATCAATTACTTTTTCAAATTCGGTCATACAACACACTTTCTTTTTGTTTATCCATACGGAAAGGCTGTGCGTTCTTTTGATGAAGTGGGGTACTGTTTTCGGCTTTTGCCTACTCTGTCGGACTATCCACCAATACGGACGAACACCGTTATTGTTGTTGTAGTTGTTGTTGTTGATATTACCATACGGCGAAACGCAAAGAAAAAATACAACACACAGCCTATATTTAATTTATTTTCTTTCTGTAGTTCTCCAAGCAATAGACATACGCTTTACATCTGTTACAAGTTTACTCCAATATTCCGCTGATTTATTTTCTAATATTCCTAAATTCATTGACAATTCTATATAAAACATTAGTTCATCACAATATGTTATTGCTTTTGTTATTGTTTCGCAGCGTAACCGCTTATCAGTAACATTGTTAATTCTGTTTGCTTCAAACAAAATTTCATATATTTCTAAACTTTTAATTTGGATTTTATCAACGAGGGAATGACGGTATTTTTTGGGGTATCTATTGCAATTTGATGTTAATTTGAAAGAATGCACAGCGAGTTCCTTTGCTTTGATAATTACTTTAAAATCATTATCTGCCATATCATTTAATCATCAGAAGATACAGAGATAGAAGATACAAAGCACAAAATCGGACGAACACCGTTATTGCTGTTGCAGTCGTAGTTGATGATACTACCATACGGCGAAACGCAAGTTGTCCAATAATCATTAAGGTGTTCCTTTGTGGTATCAGGTGTAGCCAACCACCACCAATTATTTAATTTATGCTTATCAAAAATCTTTACATTATTGCGGTAAAAATCAAAAGTCGGCAAACTGATTTTTGATTTTATCTTGCCGTGCGTATTCAAACCGTCAAGAGAAAGTAAATCGGTTTCAAATTCAATTATGTTTTCAGTTCCTACCGCTTTTTCTATTGTGGGTAATATTTTATTGTTAAGGCGGTCTAACGCTTTACTTTTTGAAAAATTGTTATTGCTGCCATAGATAGAATTGAACACACAATCTTTTGCCACAGCAACAGTAACTCCGTCTTTATCGGAAAATTTAATAAATTCAAAACCTGCTATTTTAAAGGTTTCTGTTATTTTAACTTCTGCTAATTGCATTTCATTATCCTCCTTATTTAGATACAAAGATATTAGAATTTAAGATACAAAACGGACGAACACCGTAATAGTTGCCGTAGCTGGCGTCGTAGATATCACCACACGGCGAAACGCATTTTACCCAATTTGCATTTTCGTGTTTCTGTGTACTGTATGCAGTAGCGAGCCACCACCATTGTCCTATTTTGTGATTGTCGAGTATTTCTACATAACGGCGATACAAATTTGCGGTAAGCAATGACATACGGCGTTTAATTGTGCCGTACTCTTTTAATCCGTCGTCAGCTATTAAATCTACAGTATGTTCTATAAGGTTTTCACTACCAATGATATTAGAAATTGTGTTAGCAAATTCATTGCACACTTTATCCACATAAGAAGATTTATAATTATTTGTCTTTCCAAACTCATTTCTTTCAAATAACAAATCTTTTAAAATAACCGCTGTTGTCTCTTTTGAATGTTCAAGCACAATAAATTCGTGTTCACCGATTTTAAAAGTTTCGCCTACTGTTATATCGGCAAGTTTCGTATTTGTTATGCCAAAGCTCTGCTGAATTTCTTTAACCTGTTCGTTGGTCAAAGGGATTTCTTTATTGTTGATTTTAATGTAAATTTCCATAATTTTTAAACCTTTCTTTTTTATTTGTTTATTTTACTTTATAAAATTATGTCATTTGCAAATCCCTACTTTCTACATAACACCAACTTTGTGGCGGTCTTGTTAACGGCTTAGTTTTGCATTTTCCACACCAATCCGTTTCATCTTTATTACAAACATAACTTCCCGGAAGAAATGCACCGTTCGTAAAATCAGGATTGGTATATACACGCTCTCTATGTTCGCATTTTTTAACCGCATCATTGTCAATGGCGCAAAACTCGTCGATTTTCTTCGGCTCTTTATATCTTTTGGGTTCTGCTATAAAATGTGCGTACAGCGACCGACCTTTACTATATGCTTTTAAAAACTCTCTAGGAACACAACCGAGCTCAATATATACTTCAGGTATCGTACTAACATTTTCATATTTTTCAACACGCCGTATTTCGAATTCCCCGATAATCTTTCCGAGTCCAAAACATTTTTTTGTTTCATAGCAAAAGCACTTCCCGGGTGGAATCCGCTTTGTCCGCCACTCAATGCCTTTTATGTTATCAAAAATATTGTTGGTATGCGGCGGATTTATGCTTACCAAAATTGCCATATTTCACCCTCCTAAAACGTTACACAAAAATTAAGTGTGGCGGCGGCAAGCCAGTACACAGCCATTTTATAATCCTTACTAAAAGCACAAACAACCGCCGCACCCAAATTGAGAATTATCAGAAGTGTAGGAAAAACTTGCTTAATCATCTTTTGTTTTCCTTTTCAAGCTTTCTGACCTTTTCGGCAAGAAAACCCATATAATCCTCAGCCGCTTCCAAACGATGCTTTAAACTAAAATATGCAATAGCAAATATTATAACTAAAACTATAAACCCATAAATCATAATCTTTCCTCACTTTACTTTATCAAATTCGGGTAAATGCAAAACGTTTGTAATTTCGCAAATTTCAGAAATATAATTGTCTATACATGATAATTTTCCGTATGCAGAATAATGTCTTAAAGCGTTAAAAATAAGCTCACGTTCCTTAATCGATAAATGGAGCTCTATACCGCCATCGTTCTTTTCCGCAAATTTCATAACTACACCTCCGGCTTTGTTTTCATAAGATATTCGATAATATTACTCTTGCTGTTGCCAGATGGGTTGAAATGCCTATATACGTTAACTAAATATCCACCGTTATAGTTGTCAGTTTCTGAAAGCAATAAATTGTATTTTACGGTATAATCTTTAACATAATTGCTCTTACGATTTTCATATCTCATATATGCATACTCGGTAACTATAATCTGTGTACCGTTCGGCAGCACATAACGGTAAAACTTGAGTTCCAATTCAGGAATCTCCTTAAATAACTCAAACTTTTTATAATTGTCTAAAAATTCTTCTCGTTGTACTTTGTTTTTTAACTGCATATTCCTTTTTCCTTTCGTATAATTTTTCCGATATCTTTCCAGTTCTCCTGAATATCTTTATTATTCTTTCGCCTTAGATATCTGTCAGCCTCATCAGAAGTAAGTACCTGTCCGGTATCCGTCACTACCGCAAACCTTTTGGGGACCTTTAAATCCGGCCACGTTCGTTTTAAATATTTATTTGCCTCGGCAGATTTTAAAATTAAACCTTCCTTTGTTATGCAAAACAGCATTTCTTTTCTTCTTATTTGCCTGTAGAAAAGATAGGGCCTGCCGTTAAATTCATTAACTCCGGCATCGATACTCTCAACATCGATATAAAATCCCGCTTTGGCTACCGGCGGTTCCTTCCACATAATTTTGTTTATTTCTTTATCCTTTATCACCTGGGGCTTCCTTAAATTTCTTGAGCAGGACCAGGCTTTACCGTTTAACCTTTCTCCGTTGCAAAGCCCCGTTTTACATTGCTTTACTAAATATGCGGCAAGGGAGGAATATTCCCCGCCCTCATACATAGCAAAATACTGTGGCTTTTTGCTGTACGGCCATAACTCGTTTATCTCCTTGACCTTAACCTTGTCCGCGTTATTGATTATAAAGTGATGATGCAGCGCTCCCCTTTCTCCGAAGGCGTGAACCTTTATAAACCTCAGCTCCTCGCCTCTCTTTCGGTATAACGCAGATAATTTTCTTTGAAACTGCTTTGCATAAACCTTTGCTGTTTCACTGTCCGGTCTTTTATCCTTCTCGTATGTTAAAACAAGATGATAATCATCTTCTCCGAAATTTTCATTAATAAGACGGGTAAGCTCTCTGATGCGCAGCTTCTCGTTGTATCTTTCAACGCTTATGGGAGTGGCACCGGTATAACCTTCTCTTGTATATCCGCTGCCGATTCTTCCGGGAAAGGTTTCAATTACCTCTAAGGTCTCTCCTGCTCTTATCTCCCTGTGTCTATATACTTCCTTCATTTTTAAAATTCCTGTTCTAAAGTTAATATCTTTTATCAAGTCCCAAGAGGGCTTCCGCCCTCTTTTAAAAATATTAAAATAAGCTTAATCCTCCAAAGAATTTAAACTTGCTATGTAATCCGAATACTCATTTTTTGTGGTTTCGGGTTTACTGTTACCTTGACTCTTTAAATTTTCTATCGTAAATATCTTCCGGGCTACCCAGTTATTAAGTATCCCTTCAAGATAATTAACCCCTGCGCTTTTTTTTGCAGTGATTTTTATGGCTTCCTTTAAAAGTCCGGCTGTAATTCCTTGCTCCATATAATCCCTTAAGATATCTGCTACGGTACGGTTTAAAAACAAAAAGTTTTCCTCAAAGAACCTAAGCACCTCACCCAGCTCACTTCTGCTGCAGGCTTGTCCTTTTACTACCGGTATTCCGTGAGCTCTGGCATAATTTATTTCCTGAGCCATACCCGGTGTTATTTCATTTCCGAAATATCTGAGCTCATCGCAATGCTTTAAAAGCTCTAAGCCTGCCGCTATGGCTCTTTCTCTCTCATCGGCAACGCTGTCCTTAAATATGCCGTGCCACATAACGTGGGGAATTATCGGCATGTATCCTTCTTCCGCTACCACTTTTCCATACTCTCTGGCCCTTACGGCATTTTCTCTTATACCGCCGTACGGAGAGCATATATACACAAATGCTGTCATTTTAATATCTCCTTGAAATTTTAAAACTGTAGTGATATAATAAATAAGGAGCAGGGAGCTTATTCCTTTTTCCACTCCCTGCGCTGTCCTGATTAACGTCTGATTTATTCAGACGTTATTTTTTTATACTCTTTTCCAAATAATCCCCTCTTTTCAATTTCCTTTGCTAAAACGAATAACGTCTCCCTGTTACCTTGTCTGGCTAAGCTGTTACCTTCGCCCAATAAGTACTTTTTATATAGGTCCTCATACCTCATCGAAAGTCCGGTATCGGTCATTTCTCCTACTTTAAAAGCTTCGTATATTTCCTTTTCTTTAAAGGGCGAAGCATAAAAAACAATATTCTTTGCCTTAAACCTTGCTAACTGCGTTCTGTATGTGCAAATGCTGATTGTGATTCCCGCTTCCCTTTTAAATTTGCATTTGGTACAGCAGTCATAACAAACGTGACCTTTGTAAAAATCTCCGCAATATATTGCGCCACTGTCCATTTCTACACCGCACTTCTCACATTTAACGGACATTTTGCTCACTCTCCTGTATACTCTTAAAATTAAGCTTTTTCTTTAAGTACAGGTTGAGTACACAAAGCTTTTTGTTCTCAAGGTAAAGCTCCTTGTTCTTTTCCACTTCCCTTTTGTACTTGTTATCTTTGTCTATAAGCAGTAAAAGGGACGTTATTGCTACAACGTGCGCCATTATGTAAAGCATTATTGCTGTTACCATTTCCATCGTCTTTTCAACTCCCCTATCTGATAATCGGTAACGAATCAAACCCTAATTTATTCGCTACCATTAATATAGTTTCAAACCGAACCCTCATAGGATGGTTTATAATTCTGCTCAAATTTCCTGCATCAACCTTTAGAAGCTCGGCAAGATGGGCGACCGACCATCCTTTATCAATGAGTGCTTTTTTTAACAGCTTACTTATTTCTTCCTCCTGTCTTACCCAGACGGGTTTTTTTATTGCCGGCAATTAAATCACTTCCTTTTAATTTTTATACTTTCTTTGCTTCTAGTACTTTTAAAGCTAAAAAACACCATCTCACCCCCTGCTTTTATCTGAAAGTTTCATAAGATATTTGTGATACTCCTCTTCCGGAATCGCTTCCGTCGTTTTGTCCTTCTTAATGACTATTACACCTCTTTCAAATGTAAGCACACCCTTATTGTTCTTAACGGCATCCTTTAATTCTATTGGTGTCATATCCTCACCTTCTTCTATGGTTTTTAATAACCTATCCGTCTGCTCAAATAAAAAGTGCCAACAGTCTGTTATTGCTCGTTTTTCTTGTCGACAGCTTAAAATTGTTTTTAATGTGAATATTATTGAAAAAATAATTAACGTTACGTCTGCAACGATTAAAATAACAGACACTATACTCATATATGTCGTTACACCTCCAAAGCCATAGACTTCTGTGACCTGTTGAAGAAATACACACTGTAGCGCAAAACAATGAAGTTATTAAAAACAGGCGTAGTTTTGTCAGAATAAACGAGGTGATTTTCTTCTTAAAGAGGATATTAAAGAAATTGGAGATAAAAAAAGGGGGACAAAAAATTAGATATGCCACAGTATGTATTTCTTCAACGGGTCACAATTTATGTGTCTGTTTCCTTTAGGAAACATCGTCGGCAAAAAAAATTATCATTATTTGCTCTTGAGATAATTTCAAAGCTTTAGAAATTAAAACTATTTCACGCTGAGTAAATGATGAAATTCCTTTTATTTTAGAATATAGAGTCTTTTTATCTATACCTATTTTTTGGGCTAACTTTGGAATAGATAGCCCATTTCGCGCTATCGAGGCCATTAATTCACTGATGTTCATTTGTTTTCTCCTTTCGTTTCCTTTAGGACACTTTGATATTATCACAATGTTTTTTGTTTGTCAATAGCCTTTTGGAAACTTTTTACGCTTTATTGTTTTGTTTGGTTGCTTTTTCGCTACTTTCGTGTTATAATTTGAAATAAGGTGGTGAGAAAATGAACATTGGAGAAATTATTTATACACAAAGAAAAAAATTAAATTTAACGTTAGAAGATATAGGAAAGGTTGTTGGCGTTAGCAAAAGTACAGTTAAGAAATGGGAATCTGGATATATTGCTAATATAAAACGTGATAAAATTGCCGCACTTGCCAAAATTTTAAATCTCAACCCGGTGATATTTATTGATGATTCTTTGATTTCCGAGACTCTTTTAATATGACTGCACACGAAAAAGAGTTATTACTTGCTTACAGGGCTAAACCTGAGATGCAGGCAAGCATTGATAAATTACTTGATATTTCCCTGGCATCAGATACTATATCTGATGATATAGTAAATACAATTAATTCCGCTTCCCCCATCAAAGCCCCTATAAGCAAAAAATAACCTTTGCTGTAATCCGCAAAGGTATATTTTTTGTTTTTACAATTTATTGCAATTAAGGAGAAATTATTATGTTAAAAGATAAATTGTTTAATGCCTTAGGCTCGTTTGGTATAATAATATACTATATCTTTAATTTATTTATTCTTGCTTTACCTTTTATTATGATAGACGTTAATTTTATACTTACAATTATATTTGTCGCTGTTGAAATGTTTATTCCTGTAACATCCATCGTGTTCTGGATTTGGGGATTAGTATGCGCTATCATTGGTGAACAAGACGTTATTGCGATTATCTATTACATTGCTTTTGCTATATTATGGGTACCATATTTTATTTCAGTAATAAAATCTATTTTCAAAAAGTAAAACTGATGCATACTTAGAGAGGACTATCAAAATGATAGGAAAAACTTTACAAGATATACTTGAATCTAAAAAATATTAATGTTAATGAACTATCGCGTAGAACTGGAATAAGTAATCAAACTATATACAGTATTATTAAACGCGATAATATGAAAGCTGACTTTGAAGTGCTATTAAAAATTTGTACTGCTCTTGACGTAGACATTGACTGTTTTTATAGTGATTATGTTTCAAACAAGAAAAACAATTTTATAACTCTTACCGACCACGAAAAAGAGTTATTACTTGCTTACAGGGCAAAACCGGAAATGCAGGCGAGCATTGATAAATTACTTGATATTTCCCATGCATCAGATACTGTAGCTGATGATATAGTAAATACAATTAATTCCGCTTCCCCCGCCAAATCCCCTATAAGCAAAAAATAACCTTTGCTGTAATCCGCAAAGGTATATTTTATATATTTACAATTTATTACGAATAAGGTGACTACTATGCAAATACTCTTTATAATTATTTTTATCATCATAAATGAACTGTTATACCAAGTTGCTTCAAATCAGCGTATGGGCTTAAATCCATACCCGTTTGGCTCAACAATTCTATGTTACATAACACATTTCATACTTCTCGTTACTAATATATGGTATTTAGGGTGGATAGCAGGTATTATTGTGTTTTTGCTTTCGTTTTTTTCAATGCTACATAGCACTATAGGCTGGGTTTTTAGTATACCTACATTGTTCTATACAGATGAATCACAATTCTTTAGATTAGTTCGTAGACAAGTTTCATTATTAACTCCTACACTGTTAATATCATTAATCTTTTGTATAATCTCTTTCATAAACACTGAATTTATGTCGCTAATGTATTTTTTTGAAGATAACTTAAATTTAATACCAATATTTATCATAGGCTGTATAGTTTTAAACATAATAAGAATTTTGATAGTAAAATCAATAACAAAAGAATAAAAATTATGAATAGGACAAATTTAATTAATAAAACAATTCTTCGTTTTTGTGCGGTGCTATTTTTGTTACTTTCGTTATCGTCTTGCACTAGCAATAAAACATCATCCGAGATATATGGCTTTTTGTTGAATGAATATTCTGGTGATTCAATAGAATGTATCGCATACACTGATTATTTAGATGATAATGATAGTGAAAGCATATATATTAAAAATTTTTATACTCAATTCGGATATATTAAATTGGATGAATATTTAATGTTTGAAGATGATGAATTTAATAACCTCACATTAGGAAACGACTCACATTCTTTAGGCTTTACACATGTAACCGAATTTAAATTTGTAGCTTCAAGAAATGCAACAGAAAAAGATTTTGAAAAACTTTCAAATCGCAAAAACTTAATAGAACAGTATTTTGTAGAGAACAATGAGGGTGAATATACTTTACATTATACAGATGGTTCTTGCAAAACATCCAATAATGTTATTTATGTTAAAACTTTTTCTGAATCATCTTTATTTAGAGCAGGTTTTTGTAAAAAATGTTTCCCTGAAATGTATATTGAAAATTAAGAAATTAAAGGTGGTGTAATATGGCAACCGCAAGAAAACTTCCTTCTGGTGCTTGGCGAGTTCAGGCAAGCAGGAAAATTAATGGTATACTGGAGAAAAAAAGTTTTACCTACTCTGACAAGAGAACGGCTGAAGCAGAAGCTGCAGCATGGCAAGCAGATAAGCAAAACGAATCTATCGAAGAAATCACTTTACGCCAGGCGTACGAAAGATATATAGTGTCAAAAGAAAATATTTTATCTCCCGGTACCGTAAGAGAATATTACGGTACCGCTCGTAGACATCTGCAGGATATTATGGATATTCGTATATCAAAACTTACCACCGAACAAATACAACGTTCGATAAACCTGTGTGCCGCTTCCACTTCACCAAAAACAGTAAGAAACGTTCACGGTTTATTATCCTCGGTACTCAGAATGTTTCGACCGCAGTTTACACTTAATACTACTCTGCCTCAAAAGAAACCTGCAGAGTTATATATACCTGATGATAACGATATAAAAAGGCTGATGCAGGCTGTAAAAGGTACTGAAATGGAAATACCCGTACTTCTTGCCGCCTTCGGTCCTATGCGCCGCGGTGAGATTTGTGCGCTCAATTCAGATGACGTAAACGGTAATTTCATTACTGTAAATAAAGCTGTAGTTACCGACAAAGACGGCAAGATGGTTATTAAGGTACCAAAAACGGTTTCTAGTTATCGTACAATAGAATTTCCTGATTTTGTTATTGAGAAGCTTAAAGGTATTAAAGGGCCTATAACCAATATAAGCCCTGGACATATTACCCGTAGATTTAATCGTATACTGTCTAAAAACAATATTCCTCATTTCCGTTTTCACGATTTGCGACATTATAACGTTTCTATTCTTCACGCTATGAATATTCCCGATAAATATATTATGGCGCGCGGCGGATGGAGAACCAATTACACAATGAACAATGTCTATAATCACGCTCTAAAGAGCAAACAGACAGAATATGATAATAAGATATCCAACCATTTTAAAAATATTTATGACTAAAAAAGCACCGCCAATTTCCTAATTGACGGTGCTTTAACACATAATTCAATTTCGTGTGAACTTTCGTGTGAACTAAATGCCTAAAAAATATACATTTCAATGTTTCCTTTTACATTTTCATTAAAAAGAAAACACTCCGCAAAGCCTTATAAATAAAGAAAAAAACAAAAAAGCCGTATTTCTACGGCTTTTTTTCAATGGTCCGAGTGACAGGAGTTGAACCTGCGGCCTCTTGAACCCCATTCAAGCGCGCTACCAAAACTGCGCCACACCCGGATGTTACTATGGGATTATATCACAATAAAAATTAAATTGCAAGTACTTTTTTAAAAAAAGCCGAAGAAATTAATCTTCGGCACAATTTAGACTTAATTACTCTGCAAATCCAGACTCAACAAGTGCGATAAGAGCATCTACAGCATCTTTTTCGTCAGAACCGTCAGCAATAATTTTAATTGCAGTACCGCCGACAATTCCAAGAGATAAGACGCCTAACAAACTTTTAGCGTTTACACGACGCTCATCTTTTTCAACCCAAATAGAAGACCTAAATTCGTTAGCTTTTTGGATGAAGAAAGTGGCGGGACGGGCATGAAGACCAACCTGATTTTTAATTACTACGTCTTTAACGCACATATTTATATCTCCTTGTCAAAAAAATTTCGAATTTGTTATTGTAATTATATCACATTATATTCATTAGTCAATTAAAGTTTTAAAAGTTCCATTTTTTTAACAAACTGTAAAAAAAATGTTACCCCAAATTTATGCAATATTACTCTATATTTGGTATATAGATGAATACAAAACCACTATTCGAGGTCTAATACTTCAAGTTCCTTTAATTCCTTTTTAGTCAGTTCGGCATTTTTTAGCATATCGGGGCGTCTGTCTTTTGTAATTAAAATAGACTGTTCTCTGCGCCACTTTGTTATTTCCGCATGGTTTCCTGACAGCAATACTGCAGGTACTTCCTTTCCATTCCAAACTGCCGGTCGCGTATATTGCGGATATTCAAGCAGTGAAGAAAAATGGCTTTCATCGGTAAAACACAAATCATCTGAAAGTACTCCGGGAATCATTCTACAAATTGCATCAGCGCAAACAAGGGCAGGAAGTTCCCCTCCGGTTAATACATAATCACCTATAGAAATTTCTTCGTCGACTATTTTATCAATAACTCTTTGGTCGATTCCTTCGTAGTGTCCACACAAAAACACTAGATGCTCATATTTCGAAAATGCAATTGCTTTTTCTTGAGTTAAAGTTTTTCCCTTAGGCGACATATATATTAAATATGGTTTTGTTTCGCTATTTTCACAAATATTTTTATAACATAAATCAATTGGTTCAGCAGACATAACCATTCCCATACCACCACCAAAAGGAGCATCATCAACACTATTATGTTTATTATTAGCAAAATTTCTAATATTTACACATGAAAAATCAAGAATTCCTGTCTTTCTAGCTCTGCCAATAATACTTGTGTTTAATACCGTTTCGCACATTTCAGGAAAAAGAGTCATAATACTAATTTTCATCGTCAAAAATCCCCTTTGGCGGTTTGATAAAAGCCACTTCTTTTTCTATATCTACATTATCTACAAAGTCGGGTACGGAAGGAAAAAGATATTCTATGCCATCTTTTTCTATATGCCAGATATCATTAGCACCTGTAGGGCTAATATCTTTAATAATACCATAAAAAGTCTTATTCTGACTATCGTACACTTTACAGCCGATTATCTCCTCAATAAAATATCTACCCTTTTCAAGTTTAGCGTCGTCTCTGAAAATATAAAGTACAGTACCGCGCAGAGCTTCAGCATTCTCAACGGTATCTATATTTTTAAATTTAACTAAAGCTATATTCTTATGTGCAGAAGCTTTTTCGACCTCCATACGCATATCCGAGTTTTCAGCAGAATAAAGTTTTTTGAATTTTCGTAAAAAATCAGGAGAATCGCACCAACATTCAACACGCACCATGCCTTTGATACCGTGACTGCCGACAACTTTTCCCACTTGAAGATAAGTTTTTTTCATAATTACTCCAATTAAATTATAACCCCCATATAACATTATGGGGGTTAATAATAGTTTTAGTCAATTTCAACCATAATTTTTTGGTTATCACGGTTAGCTACAGCACGCATAACGGTACGAATAGCCTTAGCAATTCTACCCTGCTTACCGATAACTCTACCCATATCACCTTCAGCAACGTGAAGATGATAGACAATAACGCCGTCTTCATTGATTTCATCGACATCAACTGTTACTTCTTCGGGTTTTTCAACAAGGCCTGAAGAAATAGCTATCAGAAGTTCTTTCATAATTATAACTCCTCAAATTAAATTACACCGTTCTTTTTAAGAAGAGCCTTAACGGTATCGGTAGGCTGAGCTCCGTTTGCTATCCAATACTTAGCCTTTTCACCGTCAATGTTTACGATTGCAGGTTCTTTAGTAGGGTCAAAATAACCGATTTCTTCGATGAAACGACCGTTTCTTGAGAAACGAGAATCAGCAACTACAACGCGGTAGAAAGGAGCTTTTTTAGCGCCTAAACGACGAAGTCTGATTTTAACTGCCATGATTGCACCTCCTGTAAAAAATCTTTATATTTAAAAAAGTAAAACCTTTTTAAAACCCGTTAAATCCGTTTAAACTGCCCGGAAAACCTTTTGGTAAGCGCTTTTTGCCGCCTTTACCGGAAAATTGTTTAAACATTTTTTTTATTTGATTATACTGACTGACAAGTCTGTTTACATCTTCAACTTTTACACCAGCACCCTCAGCAATACGTTTTCTGCGAGAACCGTTTAGAATATCAGGTTTAGCTCGTTCTTTCTTGGTCATCGATGTAATAATGGCTTCCATTCTAAGCAAGGCTTTATCATCAATATCTACATCGCGTATTTGCCTCTCCATACCGGGAAGCATTGATAAAACGCTTTTTACAGAACCCATCTTTTTAATCTGTTGGAACTGTGCCAACAAATCGTTCATATCGAATTTATTTTCTTCAAGACGTCTTGCCGTTTCTTCGGCCTGTTTGGCATCGATTTCGTTTTCTACTTTTTCGATAAGGGAAATAACATCGCCCATACCAAGTATACGGGAAGCCATACGGTCGGGATAAAAGGGTTCAAGAGCGTTCATTTTTTCGCCAACACCCACAAAGAGTATAGGCTTGCCGGTTACTGCTTTTGCTGAAAGTGCAGCACCGCCTCTTGTATCACCGTCAAGTTTGGTTAAAATAACACCTGAAATTTCAAGTATATCATTAAAAGCCTTTGCGACATTAACTGCATCCTGACCTACCATTGAGTCAATAACAAGTAAAATATTGTGAATATCAACCGACTTGGTAATGCGAATCAGTTCATCCATAAGTTCGGTATCAATATGCAGACGACCAGCAGTATCAAGAATCACAAAATCATTACCGTAATCTCTCGCATGACGAACAGCTTCTTTGGCTGTAATTTCAGGCTTCTGTGTTCCTTTTTCAAAAACAGGAACACCAACACTTTCTCCTACGACCTTTAACTGTTCAATAGCGGCTGGGCGATAAATATCACAAGCAACCAACATAGGCCGGTGACCTTGTGATTTAAGATATGAAGCTAATTTTGCACAATGAGTAGTTTTACCGGCACCCTGCAAACCACACATCATAATAACGGTAGGAATTTTGGAGGAAGTATTAAGACGGGCTTGTTCACTGCCCATTAAAGCAGTAAGTTCATCTTTTACAATTTTTACTACCATCTGAGCGGCGGTAAGTGATTCCATAACGTTAGCACCGATACATTTCTCGGCAACGGAATTAGTGAAATCTTTGGCAACTTTATAGTTAACATCGGCTTCAAGAAGAGCAAGGCGCACATCTCGCATAGCCTCTTTAACATCAGCTTCACTTAGCTTACCTTTAGTTCTTAGCTTTTTAAAAACACCAGCCAACTTGTCAGCAAGACTGTCAAATGCCATTATTTCACCACCATTAAAGTTTTTCTATAATTTTGCGAATTTCGTTAAAGTTATTATTATCAAGAGCACTTTTAAGCTCGGTAACGGTTTTATGGTAATGAAGTTTATCTTCATAAAACCGTAATAACTGTTCGCTTCGTTTAATAGCCTCGTGAGCACCCTGTCTTGAAATGCCCTCGTTTTCGGATATTTCTGACAAAGACAAGTCATCGTAAAAATAATCTTTAGCGATTCGTCTTTGTTTTTCGTTAAGAAGTTCACCGTAAACATCCAGAAGCAATGCGATAGATAAATCTTTCATAAGAAACCTCTACCTGTAAACAAATTTACTTTACAGCAGTATTATAGCACAACCAATCAGTTGTGTCAAGTGTTTTTCTTTACAGAAAAAATTGTGTTGAAAATAGCAAAAGAATACATTATAATATATAAAATGAAATTATATTGGGAGATTATGATGAAATTTATTGATAGGTTATTGTACATACTGTTGACATTGGTTTTGATTAGTTTTATGTTATGCGGCTGTAAAAAAATTAATAATAAAGCCGTTATATATTACGAAGCCACTACCCTTCCCGTAACGCTCGACCCGCAAATTGCTTCTAACGATACCGAAATGGTAATGATTAGAAATCTTTTTGAAGGTTTAATGCGTGTCAATAAAGATGGTGAAATTGTGTGCGGCGTTGCAACTGATTACACATATAAAAATATGACCTACACCTTTAACATTTCAGATACAGCGCTGTGGAGTGACGGAACTTCGGTTACTGCCGATGATTTTGTATTTGCATTCAGAAGGGCTGTGGACCCTGTAACAAAATCTCCTTATGCTTCAAAGCTCGGTTCAATTCTTAATGCCGAACTTATTATGTCTGGAAGTATTTCTCTGGAAAATCTGGGAGTAAAAGCAGTTGACTCAAAAACATTGCAAATTATAATGGAAAAAGACGATATAAATTTTCTTTACAAGCTTACTACTTCCGTTTGTATGCCGTGTAAAGAAGAATTTTTTAATGATTGTCAAGGTCAGTACGGTGTAACTAAAGCTCACATTTTAACAAATGGTTCATATAAGCTTACAAAATGGAATAAAGAAGATTTTGCAGTGCGTATGCATAAAAATGATAAGTATTACGGAGCATTTTCTGCTTCAAATTCTGCTATTTTTATGTCATCTAGTCCTGAAACAGATAATCTTGAAAAGCTGTCTAAATCTTCAATAGATATTGGTCAGATTAAAATGACACAGCTAGATGAATCTGCGACGCATAGGTTAAATAATGCACAGGAGCAGAATATTGTTTGGGTCATGGAATTAAGTGGAACCTTGCCAAAAGAATTACGCCAAGCATTATTCTTATCCTTTAACCGCAGTATTTATTCAGGTGACCTAGCCCCTGGTTTTTCCACTGCATACTCACTTTTCCCCGAAACAGTTACAATGCAGAACCTTGATTACGTGGGTATGCCTGCTTATAACATTAATACCGCAAAACAATTGTTTATAAAATCACTTAATAGTTTTCCTGATAAAAAACTACCCACTACCACTCTTATATACTACGGTCACGAATCAATGCAACTGCCCATTAGTAATATAGTAGGTCATTGGCAAAATAATTTAGGTGCTTATATTAATATTCAACCTACAACGAGTATGGCAGAAATTGAAAATGGTTTAAAAAACGGAACTAATGCTATTGCTATTTATCCCATAACCGTTACCGATAAAGACCCAGGCGTTTTGTGTCATTTGTTAGGTTATGATTATGCAGGGGCAAGTGATAAAAATCTTACTACAGTTCAAACTAATATAATGTCTCAGTACACAATTATGCCTATAGCTTTTGAAAATTCAGTTATTTGTTATTCAAGTGATATAATAGATTTCAATTTTTCCCTCGGCAATGGAATGATAGATTTTGCATATGTAACAAAAAAATAAGTTAAAAACCCTAAACTCAGTCACAACCTCCGGCTAAGCCGGAGGCTTGAATAAGCCCTAGAAGGGCATTATATTTATACTTCAAATTTGCGTGTCTGTCGAAAATCATTAAACTGCTCTTCCCTTTTAGAAATCCCATTATTTGTGCTACACTGTATTTTGGTGGTATTTCTATGAGCATATGTATATGGTCGGGACAAGCCTCTGCTTCTATTATGTTTACACCTTTTTGTTCGCATAATTTCCTTAAGATTTTCCCTATGTCTGTTTTTATCTCTTTTATATTGCCTGTCTGCGATATTTGGGTGCAAATACAATATGGTATTGACATCTCCACTTAGTATGTTCTAAACTATTTATGTCCTTCTCTTTCATGGCTAGGAC
>SVQC01000023.1:7839-22905 GCA_015065585.1 Oscillospiraceae bacterium | reverse complement strand
CAGCATAGTAAACGGTAGCCAATAGATTATAACACAACAGGGAAAAAAAGGCAAGACTTTTTTAAAAAATACCTGTTATAAATATTTCTATACCTATAATTATAAGAATTATACCGCCGAATATACTAGCCTTTCCTGCCATACAGGTACCGAATTTTTTACCGGCGAATACACCTGCAAAGCAGATTATAAAGGTAACAAGAGCAATAATAGCGGCACAAATAACGGCTTCTAATGCGCTGTACTCGGAAATTGTAAATCCCGTTGACAAAGCGTCAATAGAGGTTGCAACTCCCTGAACCAAAAGTGCGGTAAAGGTGGTTCTACCTTCCCCCTTATCCTCATCACATTTATTTTTTATTCCTTCAATAAGCATTTTGCCGCCTATATAGGAAAGCAGTATAAGAGCTATCCAAGGAATAAGCTTTTGAAAGGATGAAAATATATTAACTATGGTATGAACGCACACATAACCCAAAATTGGCATAAGTGCCTGAAAAAAAGCAAAAATACCGGCTATGGTTATAACTTTTTTTACGGTTATTTTAGGCTCGTTCATTCCATTTGCCAAAGAAACCGAAAAGGCGTCCATAGCAAGACCGGCTCCAAGAGCAATACTGTTAAAGAAAAAAGTAAATCCCATAATTCCCCTCCGTTTTTGTCCTAATAATTCTACAGTTAAAGGTGGGAAATGTCAAGCAATTTTTATCCCTTTATCGCGCCTGCCGCTACCCCTTTTATAATATACTTTTGACAGAAGAGATAGAACAAAATCACGGGTATGACGCTCAGTACAAGCATTGCCATCATAGCACCCATATCCACACTTCCGTAACCGCCCTTTAAATACTGAACGGCTATGGGCACGGTTTTATAATCGTTACCAACGGTAAGATAAGGAAGCAGATAGTCATTCCATATCCACATAGTGTCTAAAATAGCAATAGTTATAGCGGTAGGCTTTAAAAGTGGCAGTACGACTAAAAAGAAGGTCTGCAGGGGATTGCAGCCGTCTATGGTTGCCGCTTCTTCAATACCAAGAGGCACCGATTTTATAAATCCACAAAACATAAAGACCGATAGCCCCGCGCCAAAGCCTAAATATATAACTATAAGACCGAGTGGATTATCAAGATTTAAAATATTCGCCATTTTTGACATAGTGAACATTACCATCTGAAAAGGCACTATCATGGAGAAAAGCAATAAATAATAAAATAATTTTGAAAATCTGTCTTTGCTCCTTACGATATACCATGCTGTCATTGAGGTAAAAAACAGTATAGCAGCCACCGAAAAAACGGTTACGAAAAGCGACCAGAAAAACGCCGTAGGAAATCCGGTTGCAGTAATACCCTCAATATAGTTATCTATTCCTGCAAAGGTTACTCCACTCGGTAAGGTAAAAGGTGCGCTGCTTATATCAAACCTTGTTTTAAAGGAATTTATAAACACTACGGCTACGGGGAATATAAAAACTGCCGCCAAAAATAGCAGTAATATAAAAAATAAAGCCGAAATTATTTTGTTTTTTCTTTCCATTATGCTTCCTGCTCCTTTTTACCAGTAAAATAGAGCTGCAACAATGCTATAACAGCGACTATTATAAAGAATATTACCGCCTTAGCCTGACCTACTCCCTCATACCCTGCCCTTCCGTAAAAGGTATTGTAAATATCAAGGGCTAACATCTGGGTTTCCTTTGCCGGTGCGCCGGCTGTCAGAGCAAGGTTCTGGTCAAAAAGCTTAAAGGAATTTGTAATGGTCAAAAAGAGACATATTGTTATTGACGGCATTACCGACGGAATTATAATTTTTCTAAGGGTGGTAAAATAGGACGCGCCGTCTACCTTTGCCGCTTCCAAAACCGAAGTTGGAATATTCTGTATACCCGCAATATAAATTATCATCATATAGCCTATCATCTGCCAATTCATAAGAACGAGCAAACCTATAAAACCAAATTTGGCATCACTGGTTATGGAATATCCGTAGTTTAAAAGCACTCCGTTTATTATAAGCTGCCATATATATCCAAGCACTATTCCGCCTATAAGATTAGGCATAAAAAATACCGTTCTGAAAAAATTAGTGCCTTTTATTTTTCCCGTGAGCAAAAGAGCTAGGAAAAATGCTATAACATTAATTGATATAACGCTTAGCAAAGCAAAAGCAACGGTAAAAAGAAACGCTTTCAAAAAATAGGTATCCGAAAAAGCCAGTACATAGTTTTTAAACCCTACAAATACAGCGTCGGTTACGGTGGTAAAGGAAGCAAAAGAAAGATATATTCCCGCTATAAAGGGTACTAAAAATATCAGCGTAAAGGCTATAAGAGTAGGAAGCACGAAAACGGGAAAATATTTTCTTAACTGTTTAGGCTGCATTTATTTTCGCTCACTTTGCCATTTATTTTTAACCGTTTCTTTTAATTCTTCAAAGGTTTTGTTTCCCTGAACGTACTGTAACAACGCGTCGCCAAAGGTCGTTTTAAAGTTTTCGCTTGGAAATCCTGCAAATACCCATGGCACAGTTTTTACTTCTTTATTATTCATATATCTGAACATTTCTTTTGCAAGAGGGTCATCGGGTTGTTCAGTCTCGCTGAAGGTGTTAAAAGGTGTTGCAAAGCCAAGTTCTTCGGTGACATAGCGTTTACCAGTTTCACTGCTGAAAAGCCAGTTAAGAAAATCTATAGACATTTTTTGTTTTTCCTCGCTAACCTTACTGTTGACGGCAATATAACTTTCAGTACCTATACAAATACCCATAGTTTCCTCATTTTCCATACCCATATATATAGGTAACATTCCAATATCCTCAGCCTTAACAGTATTTCCGTTTACGTCCTTTATCTGTGACCAAGCCCAAGTACCGTTTTGCACCATAGCGCATTTTGAAAGGGCAAATTCCGCCATAGAATCGTTAACCGATTTAGAGCCTAAAAGATTTTTACCGGTAACGGAATTTTCGGTATAAAGGTCAAAAATATTCTTATACTTATCAGAATATTTAAATTCAATTTCTGTTGCCTTTACGAGCGCCATAGTAGGGTCAGTATCGGGATTGCTTTCATATATTTCATAATAAAGAGGAATATTGGCTAGGTGGCTCTGCCATCTCCAATCCTCACCGCCCGAAAGAGAGGTAGAGGCAAAAACTCCCTCTATGCCAAGCTTTGACTTATTGGCGGTCATATCCTCAACAACCACTTTGAGTTCTTCAAATGTGTTGATTTCCTCTACGCTGTTAAGTGGTGACTTTTTATCGGACAATGCAAAATATTTTTTCATTATGGCATCATTATAGATAATTCCATACCCCTCTACAACATAAGGAATAGCGTATACCCTGCCCTCCGAAGTTATAGCAAGATTTTTATCGGTAAGATAACTGTATAATTTTGTATCGGTAAGGTCAGCGCAGTAATCTTTCCAGGTTTCATAACCTATAGGACCGTTAACCTGAAAAATAGTGGGGGCATCGTTCTTGGCCACTTCACTTTTCAAGGTCTGCTCATAGGTGTTTGCGGCGGCTGTTACCACCTTGACGTGAATTCCGGTTTCCTTTTCATACGCTTCAGCAATTTTTTCAAAAGCCTTTGCAGATTCGGGTTTAAAATTAAGAAGATAAACGCTATCCTTCTTATTAGAACATCCTGAAAAGGACAGACAAATTCCCAAAAGCATAACAAAGCATAAAAGTAATGATGTCAATTTTTTCATAAAAACAACTCCTTATATATTTTCTCTCATAGTATTAACGGCTTTTTTGAAAAAAATACATCTTTTTCAAATAAAAAACACTTGACTTTACCCTTTTGTTATGGTATATTATTTTAGCGTTCTAAATTTGCTGGTGTAGCTCAGTTGGTAGAGCAGCTGATTTGTAATCAGCAGGTCGGGGGTTCAAGTCCGTCCACCAGCTCCATCTTGGTGGCCAGTTCTATTCGGACTTGAAACCTAAGAGGGTGAGGCACGTTAATAAAACAATTGATAATTGTTTTTAGTGCCGATGTGTGCAGGGCGGTACTGCACAGTGTGTGCGGTGACCAAGCACGGAAGGTTTTCCGTCAGGAAAAACTTCGTCCGTCCACCAGCTCCATCTTGGTGGCCAGTTCTATTCGGACTTGAAACCGTGTAAAAATCAGGTGCAAAACTAAATATGGGAGAATTCCCGAGCGGCCAAAGGGGGCAGACTGTAAATCTGTTGTCTTCGACTTCGATGGTTCGAATCCATCTTCTCCCACCAAACAAATAAGGACTTGCTTAAAGCAAGTCCTTATTTGTTTTATCCATTGCGAAAGCAATGGTATATCATCAACACGGCTCTGCCGTGTTGTATCTCATCAGTCCGTAAGGACTGTATATCATCACACCTTTAGGTGTGTATCAAAAATTTTTTCGCAATGATGATATACAAAACTTCGTTTTGATGATATGCAATTCCTTACGGAATTGATGATATACAATGCTTCGCATTGATTTATTATATGATCTATGCTATATTTAAACAAAGGCGGTGGTATTGTGCATAAGATAGGTAAGAAAAAAACTTTTCGTTTAATTTCTCTATTTCTTGTTTTGTCAATACTGTTTTATTTGATATTTACCGCAATCAGTATTGTGAGCTACGGCAAAACAGACGGAAAAGCAAATTCTGATGTTGCTATTGTTTTAGGCGCAGGCACATCAAACGGCGAGGTATCACCGGTATACCGCGAAAGGATTAATCACGGAATTTGGCTTTACGAGAATGATTACGTTGATTATTTGATACTGACCGGTGGTATTGGCGAAGGAAACAATGCTTCCGATGCATACATTGCAAAACAATATGCACTTTCCAAATCCGTTCCGGAACAAGCAATTTTTATAGAAGAAAAATCTACAATTACTGAAGAAAACCTCGAAAATGCCAAAGCGATAATGGATGAGAATTCTTTTGATACAGCAATTATTGTCAGCGATCCGCTTCATATGAAAAGAGCAATGTTAATGGCAGGTGATTATGGCATTGATGCTTGTTCATCACCCACTCCAACAACAATGTATAGAAGTTTCAAAACAAAGATTCCCTTTTTAGCAAGAGAAGAGTTTTTTTATATTGGATATTCCATTGTAAGAGTTTTTAGATAGGCATCTAAACAGTTCGGAACAGCCAGAAAAACCGACAAGTTTCGACTTGTCGGTTTTTCAGTTATATTCGCCTTACGGCGAGTTATATTGCTACGCAGTTATATTTGGGCTTCGCCCAAGTTATATTCGCTTCGCGAGTTTTATAGGCGAATATAATATCACTTCTGCGTAGCAGAAATATCACATTTTGCGTTAGCAAAATATATCACTGTGCCGAAGGCACAATATCACTAAAATTTAGGTCAAGGTGGATTCGAACGACCGAAAGTGTGATGCACTTGTTTAATTTCTTGTTTTATGCTATGCTTGTGCTACAATAGGGATAAATAATCACTATCCCTTTCCTTTTTCATCAAATTTGCAAGGCAAGGCAGGAATAACTGTCATACCATACTTTATTATAACCTTGTAAAACAAGGAAAAGTATGGTATGAATTCATATATAGGAGTATGATTTTTGTCATACCTAAAAATTAAGTATATATTTTAAGGATGAAATGATGAAATTTAATGATTATTGGAAAATTCCTCGAAATGCGAAAAAGTTCTTTTCGCCAAAACAGGAAAAAGAACTAAAAGCAAAGTACGGAATATGGTATACTTTTCATACAATTCTATCAATAGTAATTCTCTTGTGTCCATTTTTTGTGTTTTTGTTTCTATTGCCAAGTAATGCTTTTGAGCCAACAACTCAAAGTAGTAATTTGCTCGGTGCGATTGGCGGTATTATTGGATTGATAGGTTCATTTTAAATCGGTGTCGGTTTGGTAAATGTATTTATGACTTTTGTAAAACAATATCTTGGTCATATTGTATTAGCAGAACATAATATTACTCAAAGTATGTCCCGAAAAGGCAACTGTATGGATAACGGTGCTATGGAAAACTTCTTTGGCAGACTTAAGGTTGAAATGTTCTATGGTGAAAAATTCGAAAGCGTTAACGCTTTCATTGAAGAATTAAAGAAATATATTCATTACTACAACAATGAACGTATTTCCTTAAAATTAAAAGGAATGAGCCCTGTACAATACAGAACTCATTCGCTAACAATTTAATATTTAATTTTGTCTAAACTTTGGGGTTCACTTCATTTGCAAGTCTATTTTTTTATTCATTGCGAGAGCAATGGCATATTATCAACACAGCTT
Organism: Oscillospiraceae bacterium; assembly: GCA_015065585.1. Taxonomy (GTDB): domain Bacteria; phylum Bacillota; class Clostridia; order Oscillospirales; family Acutalibacteraceae; genus SIG607. Next base: position 16,616 of record SVQC01000023.1, on the reverse strand, counting down.
CGTCGTGATTTTTACCGAAAATCGATTTTTAAGTCAAAGCAACCGAAGAACGTTTTTATAACAAATCTTTTCCGATAGGTTATAACCGAATTCTTTAATAAGTTTGCCGGAAAAGTTTTGCATTTCCGATGCGTTTTTTATCTGCAAAACACAATCTATTCCATCAAAATCGCTTCCAATGGCCACTATTTCCTCTCCGCCAACATTTATAAGGTGCTTTATATGACGGATTATATGGTCGATTTCTGTAATATTGCCGCCGTTCAAAAATAGGGAATAAAAAACAGTTCCGACCACTCCGCCTGAATTCCCTATTATTTTAATTTGTTCATCAGTAAGATTTCTTTTGTTCCTGCAAAGCTCGTAGCATCCGCTATGGGTAGCAACAATAGGTTTTTTATAAATTTCAGAAAGGCTCAAAAAGCCACCGTAATTTAAATGAGATACATCGGCATAAGTGGAAGTTCCATTCAGCATCTCAGCTACCGTTTTACCGAATTCTTTAAGAGGAAGCATATTATCAAAATTTTCTTCACAGCAAGGATACCCAAGGCAGTTTTCTCCGTTATGAACAAAACCTAAAAATCTTACACCTCTATTTCCTATTAAAGAAAAATTTTCTATATTTTCGTTTAAAAATTCGCTGTTTTCCACCGAAATCATAGCCGAAATTTTACCGGTTTTTAAATTGTTTTCTATATCGAACCTATCTTTTGCCGTTTCTAAAATATGGCTCTCTTTTAGCATTTTATCAAAAGTTTTTAGTTGCTCTTTGAAATAAAGAGTGGCTTTATACCCTTTTATTTTGGGTGGTGTATAGATTGCAAAGCACTGAGCTGCATATCCCCCCGCCTTTAAAAATTCGTCGGTTATATGTTTGCTCTTAGTACTGTCATTTTTTAATTTATCAAGCGTATCGCAATGCAAATCAATAATATTCATAAAATCACCAATACTATATATATAAGAAAAGAAGACGGTTTAAAACCGTCTTCTTTTAAATCACGAAATCCATTATAAGCATTACGCAAAAGCCGATTAGCAACGCATAGGTTGCGCCACGTTCATGTCCGTGAGCGTGGGTTTCGGGTATCATTTCGTCACTTATTATGTATAACATCGTGCCGCCGGCAAAAGCAAGAGCAAATGGTAAAACCGCCCTTGATATTCCGGTAGCAAAATAACCTATAAAAGTGCCTAAAACTTCGAATGCACCTGTAAACATAGCATATAAAAGAGATTTTTTAAGAGATATCCCCGCTGACAGCATAGGCGCAATTATTATCATACCCTCGGGAATATTCTGCAAAGCGATACCGCCGGCAATAACGATGGCTTTGCCAACATCCTCAGTACCAAAGCCAACACCTGCAGCAATTCCTTCTGGTAAATTATGCATAGCTATAGCCGTTACAAAGAGCATAACCTTATGAAATGCATCAGATTTTTGGTCTTCTGTTTCTATTATATTGTGCATGTGTGGTACTAATTTATCCAAAACACTTACACAAGCCGCTCCCGCGAATATACCGGCTATGGTTACAACAATAGAAAATTTTCCGCCATATTCAAGAGACGGTAAAATAAGTCCTACGATAGCTGCCGCTAACATTATTCCCGCCGCAAAGGACATAACTATATCCGAAAAAGCGTGAGAGATTTTTTTAAAAATAAAACCTATTATAGCGCCTATAACGGTTGCCGCACCCACTCCGATAGCGGTAAGTAAAACTATCTGCATTTTTACCCTTCCTTTTTTTAATATGATTAAAATATAACCTTGGTACCTATTTCCCCTACTAAATCTTTGTCATGAAAAATAATTTTATTAAAGCCAAACCTATAATTTTTTATAAAGTTTTCATTATTTTCAAGATTAATTATACTGCCATTTGGAATTTTTCTTTCAAAATTTAAAATAGAGTAACATTCATCACCGCAAAGTACATATTTTTCTCCATCGTTTTCAATTATGGCAATGCTCGAACCGTAGGTGTGACCTGCGATTTTCTTAAAAGTAACAAAATCATTAAACCGATACTGTTCTTCAAAAGACACCACTTTATTACCGTTTACAAAATACTTTTTACCGCTTTCATACTCTTTTTCCTGAATATATATGACGGCATTTTTGAAATGTCTTAAACAGTCTATATGGTCATGGTGGGAATGAGTAATAAAAATATCGGTAATATCATCGGGTGAAATCTCATTTTTTTCTAAAAGCACAGTTGGATTTTCGAATTCAAAAATAGGGAAACCTGGCATTGTATCACAGCCAACATCTATTAAAAGCTTTTTATCCTCTGTTTCCAAAAGAAAAAACAGTAAAGAAATAGTTTTTTTAGCATCCGACTTAAAATTTCTAAAAATTATATTTTCTGCAAGCTCGGTTTTACCGTACTGAAAAGCAATTAATTTCATATATTACCTCTATTTCTTTTCTCTATTAAAACGGACAAGACCGATTATAGAAGAAATTATAACTACGGATTCATATATCATGCCGCCAATGGACAGCGCAAAAGCGTCATAAATAAGTACCAGAGGCGAGGTTATAAGTATACTTTTTCTAATATTATTCGGATTAGAAAAAGACATAGAGTATGAATTAATTATAAGTCCCACAACGGCTAACACCGAGTACCAAGCCTCCCAGCCCACGATACCCATAGTTCCCATAAGTACGGCAAAAAGTATAGCCCAGCCTCTGCCTACCTTTGAATTTTTACCCACATAGTAAAAAACTAAATTTCTTACAAAACCCACAAAGTTCATTGCCATACCGGCATAGGCTCCAATAAGCATATAATGAAAAGCAAAGCAAATAGTGGTGGCTATATGTATGTAAAGCACCTGTTCCCTCGTTTTCATCTGATAGTTAATAAAGCCTAAGATTACGGCAACTATTCCAAGAACTTGACCGATAAAATACAATATTTGTTCCATTTTTATCTCCAAAAGTAATTTCTTACAATTATATCACACAAAAAACGCTGTATCAAGCAATAAATAAACGACAGTAAAATTTACTGCCGTTTTTTCTCAAATTTCCTGAATAGGTTTGATTTCGGGCTTGCCAATAAAGTTAAGATTATATTTTTTTACTATTTCCTCTGCCTTTTGTAAAGATTTTTCGTCATATGCACGCTCTGGATTGTGAGCGTCAAAGCCGAAAGTTACGGGACACTGTTCTTCCCCCGCAAGCTTCCAAAAATTTTCATTCGGATAATTCCTGCCGTCATAAATACCGAGAAAGTTAATTTCAAGAGGCACGTTATGTTCCCTTGAAGCTATACAGATTTTACGCATTTCTTTACGGTAAAGCTCTATATCCCCTGTAAAATTAAACATATCAGGATGAGCAATGTAAGTTATATATCCGCTTTCCATAGCCGATATAACAAGGCTGACATATCTTTTTATATCTTCCTCTTTATCGGTAGGAATTATAGAATGATTTCCCCCGTAATGCTCATTACCCAAATAATGCTGACCTAATATTAAATATTCAGCACCGATTTTTTTGACAAAGTCAACCATTTTTTCAAAATCCTCAGGATAATATTCAGTTTCAAAGCCTATTTTTATATCTATTTTATCTTTATACTTTTCTCTGAGTGCCGAAATAGACTCAACATATTCCTGTGCTTCATTAACGGTAACCCTGTAACCCGATTCAAAACCGTCGGCGCAAATAAAGGGTATATGGTCAGAAAAACCCATATATTTTATTCCGCCCTCTATAGCCCGCTTTACATACTCCTCATCCTTACCCGTAGCGTGATGGCAACGGTAGGTATGAGTGTGGTAATTAAAATCCATTGGTTTTCCCTCCTTAATTAATCATAAACATAAATATTTTCTATTATATAACAGTTTCATATTTACTTATTATATGTCGGAGCAATGCCTGACAGCCTAATTCCACGTCCTTTTCGGTTGCCTGAAAGTTACGGGTATACCAAGGGTCAGCAACATCGCGGTCAATTCCCGCGAAGCTTAAAATTTTTGATATTTTATTTTGGCTATCAGGTCTAAACATATCCTTTAAATCCTCAAGATTTTCACTATCCATACAAACTATATAGTCAAATTTTCCGTAATCGCCCATAGTTATTCTTCTCGCACGTTTATTACTGCATTTAATTCCTCTGTTTTCCAGTACACGTTTTGCCGGCGGATAAATAGGATTGCCAATTTCATAAGAGGAGGTTGCCGCCGATTCAATATAAAAGCTTTTCTCTAATCCCCGTTCATTCACCATCTGCTTCATTATAAATTCTGCCATAGGACTTCTGCAGATGTTACCTAAACATACAAAAAGAATTTTATGCATATTATTCCCTCATAAACTAAATATAAACTAATTATACCATACTATAAAAGTATCTGCAATAAATAAAAGCCGTGAAATTCACAGCTTTTTATTTTTTACTAAAAATTTATTTTCTTATCATCTATAGCAGGGTTTTCTATCAATTTACCGCTTTCTGTAAATCTGGAGCCGTGACAAGGGCAATCCCATGAATGTTCTTCAGCGTTATATTTAAGAGCACAGCCTAAATGAGAGCATCTCGGTACTGTGGGTGTTAAAAGATTTACTGCTGACTCAGCTATATTTATCAAAAGCTGCTTGTGTAAGACACTTCTTGATGGTGAAAAAACCTCGGCATAATCGTTAATTTTTCCATTTATCATATCGCATAATATTTTTGCCGCCGCTACTGATGAGGTCATACCCCATTTATTAAATCCCGTTGCAACAAAAACGTCATTTAATCGTTTAGAATATCTTCCTATATAGGGTATACCGTCCAAGGTTATACAGTCCTGTGTTGCCCAACGGCAGACCTCTTTACTACCCTTATATTTTTTACCGGCAAAATCCTCTAGTTCCTTCCAGCCTCCGCCGTTCTTTCCCGTTCTGTGACTTCCTCCCCCAAGGAGAAGCATACCGTTATACCCTCTGAAAGATAGGCCCTTAATATCCGCATCAACATACATTCCGTGGGAGATTTCTGCATTTTTAAGTGATATAACATAAGAACGATGCTGATACATTTTTAAAAAATACCCACCGTATTTATTTATAAAAGGAAAATGTGTAGCAATAATAATTTTCTCAGCAAAAATTTTGCCCTTATTTGTTACAGCGCCGCCATCAAAAAGCTCTATCGCCTTTGTATCTTCATAAATGGTAAACCCGTCAATTAAAGAATAGAAAAATTTAAGGGGATTAAACTGTGCCTGTTCTTTAACCCTTAACGCCCCTTTAATTTCTATAGGCAGTACAATATTTCTGCAAAAATCCCCCCTTAATCCAATTTGTTCATAGGCTTTTAATTCAGCTTCCAACCCATAAAGGTTATCAGCAGAGTACACATAAGCGTCTTGTATACTGTAATCACAGTCTATATTGGGACACATTTCACTGTAAAATTTTAAAGCATCCTGTTGAGCCTTAAAATACATTTTTGCCCTATCAACACCGTATTTATTTATAATTTTATTATAAATAAGTCCATGCTGTAGAGTGATTTTCGCCGTGGTATTTTGCGTTACACCGCTTAAAATTCGGTCTGCCTCAACTAAAACACAGTCCGCTCCCGATTTTTCAAGCATATACGCGCACGTAACACCTACTATGCCACCGCCTATGATAAGCACATCTGTTTTTATATCTCCGCTAAGATGCTCGTAATTTCTGTCCTTTACACTGTCACACCATATTGATTTCATAACTTCCCTCCGAAAACTAATATAAATATATTGTTTCCGATTTAGACTCTAAATATATAAAATCACAAAACATTCATAAAAACATTCATAAAAAAGTATAGTAAAATCGATGATGTGATAAAACTATTAAATCGCATAAAAAAAGAAGCTTGAAAAAGCTTCTTTTTTTGTCTCTCGAGCACATAAAATAATTGATTAAAAACAGAGGATTTTCTCTAATATTTAGGATATAAAACACCATTTTTTCTTCCCAACATTTATTACAAGGACATCTGCCTAATCCCCCAACTCGCGAAGAATACTGATTTATAGGATTCCGTATAGAAGAACAATTAATAGATGAATGATAATACTTGCCATATATAGAAAAATACACCTCATCAACATCTCTTGAATATTTACTATTCCCGTTTTTTGCTACACAAAATTCCATAGGCGGTTCGGCTATCAAGCAGGAAGAATTTTTATGAATTTTGCTTTTTATAAGCGAACAATATTCAGGAATTCTCTGTGGCAAGCCATAAAAATACTGAACAGAAGCTTTACAAAATCTACAATTCGCACACTTTATTCTTTCAAGATTAGGATTTTCTTCATCCCATTGCTTCCTTCTCTTTTTATATTTATAATTATCAATAAAAGTAGAAATAAATACCGTGTATACAAATACATAAATCCAAGGAACATTAATAATAATTGTAAGTAAAATTTGCCACCATTTCATAAAATCATCTCCTTTGAATTAATTGTATGCTTGTGTCAAATAAGAGACAAATTTAGCCATCGGGGCAGATTATCAAGCAAGCATCGTAATTTGTGGAAATCATTTCCACAAGTTGAATTTTCCGCATAACAACACACTTTTTCTTGTATTTAATATAACATTTTCTGCTGAGATTTTCAAGTTGTATATGTAAAAAGAGTTAAAATGTAATTATAAACTATTGGTAGCGGTTTCCTTATTCTATTTTTATTTCTGTCAGTTACAATTTGCAAAACATCAATCTCTCTTTTATTTTTCATAATACTGTCTTTTTTGTTCCTTTCATTCAATAACACACAAAAACTCATTAATAATAACACCCCTGTTCCCATATCCTCTATTTGAGGCATAAAAGACATATATGCGACTCTAAGTGATGCATAACAAAATGATAGTCCCAACACAACCACCATTGAAGCACCCCTATATCGTTGTGCAAAACGCTTAGAGTATGGAATTATAGATATAACCAACAGTAAAAGTGACATAAAAAATGACACATAAACAAAAAAATTAGGATAATTTTTTAATTTAAATGAAGATGCAAAGGCTATTATCAAATATGCTACTATTAAAAAAATGGGTGTTGTTGCCATTACAATTTTGTCTATCATTTTTTCAATGGCATGCCATTGTTCACTACGAAAATAATTGAAAACTTTTTTAATTATTTTTTTCATATCCTATCTCCAAAAAACTTAGAACATCATAGATTTTCTCGAGCAAGTCTGCTCAAAACCATCTGCGCATGATATCCCCCATTTTCACCAACGCCAACAACAAGTTTATATTCTTTGCTTAAAATATCAAAAATATTTGTCATCGGGAAACACGAATGTTTTGGGAAATTCATAAGATTAAAAATAAACTTATTATCGGAAAGTTCATAAACGACACCTTCTTTAAACTCTGCATTACCAGTATCAATATCCTTCATTCCCAAAATATTCGAATTGAAATTGCGCTTGACAAAAAACACTTGCCATGCCCCATTGTATGTAGTTTGCTTTTCATCCTTAATAAAATCTACAAAATCAAAAACCTCATCCGCAGTTTCTGGCAAAGATAAAAACTTAGCAAATATTGCTTTTATGATCTGATATTTGGTTTTTGTCTGAAAACCCTTAATCACCTTTGGATCACCGTCATAGTTAAAAAACCTTAAATATGCTTCATCGTACTTTCCTAAAAAAGTATTGCACTTTTGGCAGAGGGTTCTTGCCGTTCGACCATCTGGATATAGTGATTTTGAAAACTGTTCGTCAAAAATATTGCCGGAAATTTCATCAATTGTTTCTCCAGCGCTAAGCCTTTTTGATATTTCTAATCGTAGTTCACTAGATTGTAACGAATCGATCATTTTCATTAGGTCTAATTGAACGATATCTTCGTTCCCCGTGCTACGCGCAGGGTAATGTTCTTCGCTCATTTCAGATTCATCAAAATCTAAACCACATAGTTTACATCTGCATAGTTTTTTATCCATATTTCCAATTTCCTCTATTTTATAAATTTTGTAATGCTCATTATTCAAACAGCAAATTTTAAAATAAACCTAGTAACCTATCCTAAAATAATCCAAATAATTTTTAAATGTATCTTGAGCTGAGAGGCAGGTGTCAGTGAGGTAGCCCTTTTCCTGATTCCATTCTTTTAGACCTCGATAGTAGAACATTTTAATTTTATCTTCAATAATAAAAGGAACGATGCCATGTTTTAAGCATTCCTTGAAGATAATAAGTCTGCCGACACGACCGTTACCGTCTTGGAATGGGTGGATGCGCTCAAATTGCACATGGAACTCGATAATATCTTCAAGAGTTACATTCTCTTTGCCGTTATAATCTGCAAGGAGCTTTTTCATTTCAACCGACACATCTTCGGGTAAGGTGGTTTCCATTCCACCGACTTCGTTAGGTAACTTTTTATAATCGCCAACGGCAAACCAATCCTTTTTAGAATCGCTTGTTCCAGTCTTGAGAATAAAGTGTAAGTGCTTTATAAATTTTTCGCTTAGCTGCGATTTTGCGTTTTCGATAATTTCATCAATGCAGCGAAAATGTGTAGCAGTTTCGATAATATCATCAACACGGACACCTTCCTCAGTTAAGCCAATAGTATTGGTTTCAAATATATACCGAGTTTGATCGTGAGTGAGGCGGCTACCTTCAATATGGTTGGAGTTATAGGTTAGTTCAATTTGGATTTTATGATAAATTCCGCCGTGTACCTGACCGCGCTTTTCCTCTTTTAAAATATCAAGCAAAGTTTG
>SVQC01000023.1:0-7829 GCA_015065585.1 Oscillospiraceae bacterium | reverse complement strand
GTTTGCGGTGCGGGTTTACTCTTGTTACTTCTTTCGGGTTTCTCTGCATTTTCGGGAATGTTCCAAGTCTTGCCTGTAAGAAAAGCACCAGGGACACGACCTGCGGCACAATAATTACGAACACTACGTTCGGATGTATTCCAAAGTACAGCGACCTCTTTAACGGATAGATATTTCATATTCTTACCTCCCAATTTACTTTTATAAGTATATCACAATATCGGCAAAATGTCAATCTGTTGCAAACGGTTTTACTTATATTTTTGCCGATAACGGCATTTTTATTCAAAGGCGTTTTGCAAGTCCAGCTAAATATAAAAGACGGCGAAAAAACCGCCGTCTTTTATAAGCACTTTATAAAACTACATTTTTTCAAAGCCAACCAAAAGTCCGCCTTTTTCTGCGTAAAAACTGCAAAGGCCTCTGAGCTTATGTATTTCAACCTGAACTTTTTCAAACGTCGATTCGATCATTTGCTTAAGTTTGGTTGCCGCACCTTCGTTTTGACAATGCCCTATACTACCTTGCCGTTTTTTAATCCGAGTTCTTTAAGATCATTAATTAGGGTTTCAAGCGAACGATTCTCGCCACGGCATTTGTGTGTCGGTTCCAATGTTCCTTTTTCACTTGCCTTACCCACTACACAAATACCTGCGAAGCCAACGAGCTTTGCTACGAGTGGCGACACTCTGCCATTGGCTGCAAAATTTTTTAAGGATTTAAGCATAAACACAAGACCTGTACGCTTAATGTATTCTTGAATTTTCTCGCAAATTTTTTCGTAGGCTATACCGGATTTCACAAGTCCTTCCAACTTTCTTACTATCAAAGTGATTTCGGGACCTGCAGAAAGTGTATCGAGAACAAAAACTCGCTTTCCTTCGTTTTCAGCTTCGTACAGTTCTTTTGCCGTGCACGCTGAGTTATAACTGCCCGAAAGTGCGCTTGTTATTGTAACACAGATAATATCATCCGCATCTCCAAAAGCATCTAACCAATCAGTAGGGTTCGGGCAAGATGTTCGCGATCTATCCTTATATTCATTAAAGAAGTTCGCCATTTCATCAACATTAAGATTTTCATCGTCAACAAACTCTCTTTTAGCAGTGATGATTTTCATTGGTGAGCTTGCAAACTCTACGCTGTCAAGCATTAACAAATCGGAAGACGAATCCGACACAATTTTGATCTTTCTCATTTCTTTTCTCCTATTCAAAAACAATTAATCTTTTTTTCATTCTCTGTAACATCATTTTCAATTTCGGCGTGTTATAACGTAAAATTATTGTCGGCAGTATATTCAAAAACAAGTTTACCATCGCAACGGGAAGCGCTATAGAAAAAGCGCACACATTTGGCATAAACAACATTGGTAAAAATCCGATTGGGTATGACAGTCTATGGGTAAGCACACCTTTATTACATTCGATAATAAATTTTTCTATGTACTCGGGACTACTGGGATTTGACAAATTCTTTTTACTAAAGCCACCAAGACCGCCAAGTTCCCATACTTTATCCTTCCAACTGCGCACTTTTATTTTTTTGTAAAGTGTTTTTTCAAACTCCGATACGTTATATAATGGATTTTCGGCACCGAAAAGTTTGTCCGGCATTTTATTTATAATAATTGCAATTGTACCGTCAAGAGCGAATTGCAACGCCGTACATACAACGACAAATATGATTATATTGTACCAAGCGGCTGTATCAAAGATTATATTTACTACCGATATTACAAGCATTGCTGCACCGATTACAGTTAAATATAATTTCATAACGTACTGTACTCCAAAGGCTTCCCGTAAAATTCTTCATAGGTCCTAACCCAAGCATTGTAATTTTTGTTTTTCATATCATTTTTTGCTTCGCAGCGAGAAAGGGTTTTATCGGGATATATAGCTGGTAATATGTGAAGCGTATATTCCTGAACAGGAAATCCATCACCGTCAAGATGGTCGCTGTCTTCCATTGTAATGAAAATCGGTACAACGGGTGCGTTATTTCTTACCGCAAGGGAAAATGCACCATCCTGCATCGGTCGAGGTTTTTTATAATTCCACCACATCCCTTGCTCCGGATATATGAGTATCGTTTCGCCACGCTTTAAAAGTTCGGCAAACGCCTTCATAAACTTTACCATCGTTGCTTTTTGACTTGATAGCGGCAACGTGTTACAGTGCCTCATAAAAAGTCCAAATGGCTTCGGTGGGTTGGTATAGTTGCCTTCACGAATGACCTTGTAAAGCATCTTGCCGTTCATATAATCACGGAGTGCCACCCATACTGCATAGTTGTCGGTGATACTGAAATGATTACAAGTAACAATTTTACCGCCTTGGGTGGCAGTGAAATTTTCAATACCACGAACCTCTTTTATGACCAGATGTCTCTCTGCAATCATCTTATCAAAGAAGCGAGTAGCGAAGATATTAGCGATTTTATTCTTCATATTATTTGAAAACTTCTCGTTCAAATAATCTATCTGATCCGGCATAAGCGGATAGGTTTCGGGATCATCCTCAACGTCAAGGTGCCACAGTTCCTGTTTTTCAAGTTCTGCAATTCTTTTGAGCAGTTCTAATTTATGAGCCGATTTTTCCATATTTTTATCCTCTTACGCCAAGTATTTTAGCAAAAGTATTATCGGAGGCAACGATCCTGTCGGCGTGTAAAAGAATCTCCTTTGCCATCGCATCGCCCGCAGCTTTCTCTTTTTCGCCGAACTTTGCTTTTCTGTCGAGTATCAATTCATAAAACAGGGAACGTTTGGCGTATTCCCAAAAACACTCTCCGTCTATTACGTCATCATACTGCCAGGGCTTTTTATAAAGGTTATAGTGAACGATATTTTTATTCCCTTCGCACATGATCTCTGTAGGTGCTTTGTTCCAACCGTTCGATAGAATATGTGTTTTTCCAAAGCAAAGATAATTGAGATATGCTTGATCAGGGTCAAGCAGGTCAAAGTCGTGTTTCGTTATAAGATTTATAAATTTGTTTTCAATGTCGTTTTTTCTAAACTGCTCTAAGTTGATAACCAAAACCCCTGCATTGAAATATATGTCGGGATTAACACCGATCGCCTTTTCGGCATAGGATCTGAATTCTCTTGTGTTGCACACATATTGATCGGGAACTGCACCCAATATATTATCGCCAAGTTCAGTATTGTAAAGTTCCGATATATCACCGAGCACAACGAGGTCGCAATCGAGATATAAAATTTTATCATACTGCGGGAAAAGGGATGCAATAAACAAGCGGTAATAGGTTACTATTGAAAAGTGATAAACGTTCTTAAAGCGAGATTTTATGTCTTTGACGTTTTCAGAAATATCAACAAAATCAATGGCAAAGCCGTCACACTCGTTCAGTTTAACCTTTGCGATATTGTCAGTACTGAGACCTGTATTCAATACAATAATCCTGTAGCTGTAATCCTTGGATGCGTTCGCAATAAGCGAATGAACCGCAACATCCAAGTAAGGTATGTAGTTGTCATCGGTTGAAAAGAAAATTGGGATTTCTCTACTCATTTCTCTACTCCTTTGGTGTTTGCTTGAAATCATCAAGGATTATTATATCTTTATATCAATTATGAGTAAACCGAAGTTTTAGCAATACGTGTCTACTTATCGGATTTCGTATCGTAGAATCGTTTTTCTACGACTCTCCGTTTCAGAGAATTAAAGAAAAACGCCCTGTTTTCAATCAAAAACAGAACGTTTTACAGTTTTTATTTAGTCTTTGGTTTGTTTATGTAAGATGCTAACACTATTACAATTTGTCCTGCAACACCGAGCAGATAAATGAGCGAAACATTTATTTTGAAATACAAAAAAGTAATATGAATCGTTGCAAGTATTGACCACAACAGTGCCGATATGATGAGGAAATTGTGTCGGGGATTAAACCAAATTGAATTAAAAATCAATTTAACTATCAACACAATCGGCAGAGCGTATACAAAATAGAGCCATTGAAATGTCATTTGATTGGTAATTAAAGTGGTAACTATAAACGCAAAGATGGCAACAATCCATCCGCCGCCTTCGGCAATATAGGAGACGGCTCGGCGGTTAAAGGTTACTTCCTTTGTTTTACGCTCACTAACAGCTTCTTCAATATTCTCACTTCTTACGAGATGGTCAAGCGTGACTCCAAACAGGCCTGCTATCTCAACCAAAACCGATATATCGGGTGAGGATTCAGCCCGTTCCCATTTTGAAATGGTCTTATCAGAATAATTCAGTTTTTCGGCAAGCTCCATCTGTGTCATATTATTAAGAATTCGAAGCTCGGTTATATTTTTAGCAACGTTGCTTTTTATGTCCTCCATCATAAAGCCTCCTAATGTAATATAATTAGTTTTTAAAAAATGCCACCACTACTGCGCCGGGGCCTGCATGAGTTCCAATAACACTGCCCACGGTTGTATAACGCACTTCATCGAGATTGCCTTCCCAGATATGTCGGCTATCTTCAATATATTTCTTAAGCAAAGCATCGGAGATACCGCTGTAACCGAGCAATACAGGTTTGCTGAAATCAATGCCACCAGCCTTGTCAATTTCCTGAACAAGCAGATTGTTGCCCATCTTAGAGCCACGAGCTTTGCCGAGCATATTAATTTCACCATCAACAACAGAAAGCACAGGCTTGATATTAAGGACACCACCGGCAAAAGCAACGGCTTTTGAAATGCGGCCGCCTTTTTTGAGGTATTCAAGCGTATCTACTAAGGCAACAATGATAATCTTTTTCTTTTCTTCTTCGAGTGTTTTTACAATTTCCTCAGCACTTTTGCCTTCGTCCAAAAGTCTGAAAGCCAGCTCAACCAAAATACCGCTTCCCATTGCCGCACTTGAACTATCTACTATATAGACGTTGTCGTAATCTTCTGCCGCAATCGTTGCGCTTTGGTATGTACCGGAAAATTTCGAAGCAAGGGTGATAACTACCGCCGCCTCATCAGCCTCTTTTGCTTTTTCAAATTCCTTCATAAAAGCATCAGGTGTTGCCTGACTTGTGGTAGGCAGAATGTCGCTTTCAATCAGCTTTTCATAAAAGGTTTTATGGTCAATGGTAACACCGTCAATATATTCTTCGTCACCGAAATTGACCGTGAGCGGAACGGTGTGTACACGGCTTTTAAATTCAGGCATTAAATCTGCTGTGGAATCCACAATAATTCTTGTTTTCATAATCTTTTTTTCCTTATTTACTGCTATTCTTGGATACGGCTCCTAAACTCTCGCTGATAATGGAAAGGCTGCGATAAAATTCGACTCTTTCCTCATCGGTAAGACCATCGCTGATAGCATCAAGAACACCATCAATTTTATCAGCAATTTTTCTACCGATTTCATAACCTTTATCGGTCAGCAATAACGGACTTTTATATCTTTTTGTGCTTTCAAATTCACGGGTAATATATCCGTTATTATCAAGATAATCTAATGCACGGGAAATAGTCGCCTTGTCTTCCTCGCAGCGCTCACAGAGATCAGTCGCAGTTGCATCTTTTAGGATATAAATATAATAAAGGCACGATACGTGTGCGCTTCTTAAATTATACTCTGCCATTTCTTGATTCTTTATCTTTTTGATATTGCGACTAATCCTATTAATAAGCACCGTAAAAGTCTCAAATCTTTCTTGCATTATACAACCTCCGCACTATTTGTTGAAATATCAACAGGCTGTAGTATAACACAAAATTGTTGAAATGTCAACAAGCATCAAATAACGGCAGAGTGTTCTCTGCCGTTATCGGTTATCTTAATTCGCTTCAAATTCTCCCGATTCGGAGCCGACTGTAACAGTATAGGTTTCGCTTTTTTTGATATCGGGACTTGAGAGAATAACTACTGCAAAATTCAGTTCGGGTGTATGCTCAATGATGGTGTTTCCGCTTTTATCTTTCAGCAAAATCTTTGTTCCGGCGGACTGGGTGCCGACACTGACTGCCACAACACCTTGCTTAGAATCGCTGAAGGTCTGTGCCATACCGGAAGCACCTGTACCGATAAAAGTGCCGCCCGTAATAATTCCACTCTTATCATAGTCGAGTGTTGCCGTATCGCCTTGTGTAGGACCTACGACTACCGTATAACCGCCGCTGATCTCAAGTGTTCCGTTGGCATCCAGACCGTCGCCGGAGGAGTTGATATAGAGGTTGCCGCCGGAAATTACGATCGAGCCGTTTCCGGAGGACATTCCGCCGAAGCCTCCACCCATACCACCTTTGCCACCACCGAACATTCCATCACGGCCTCCGGTAGTTCCACTTTGGTCTGTTCCGCCTGCGGCATTAAGACCGTCATCACTTGCCTTCAACTTAATATCTCCGCCTTGCACATCAATGTGCAGAGCTTCAAGACCTTCGTAGCTTTCAGAAATATCAATCTTACCCGCGGTAACGGTCAAGGTGTCCTCAGCGTGAATAGCGTCATCACCTGATGCTATGGCGAATGTTCCGCCGTTGATAATAACCGAAACATCTGAGTGTACCGAATCATCTGCCGAGTTGATGGTAAAATTACCACCCGAAATCAGCAAACTGTTTGTGGCTTTGAGTCCCTTCATACTTGTGCCGCTTTCATCGGTTGTGATGGTTGAACCTTGTGAACTGTCTGGTCGCATTTCACCGGGTCTGCCACCGCCATGTCCTCCACCCATGAAACCGCCAAAATTATCCGAATGCTCTTTACTTCCGTTTTCACTGCCACCGCCAACAAGAATATCTATCGTACCGTCTGCTATCTGCATATAAGCACCGGCGGCTATACCGTCGCCTTCGGCTTCAGCTTTAATCGTTCCACTTGCAATATAAATAAATCCAAGAGAAGCATCATCAGAATTCTCGGCGTGTATGGCATCCTTTCCGGCATCAATATTAAGTGTTGCATTTGCAATTCTTACGCTGTCGTTTGCATCTAAACCGTGCGATGATGAATTAACCGCGTAAGTTCCACCCGTAATCACCAAATCATCTTTGCAAACAACGCCATGTCCCGCAGGAGAGGTAACCGTTAAAGAACCTTTTCCGTTCATTGTTAAGTCTTGCTTTGAGAATAGTGCCGCATCGATATTATTGTCATCAATAGCAGTAAAAGTTCCGCCGTTGGCAAGTGTGTTAGTGGTTCCATCGGCAAGAGTTAAGAACACCTTATCGGCTTCAAGAATATAAAGTGCTGCCGAGGTTTTGCTCGTAATATTTGCACCATTCAAAACAATTTGCAATTTTGCTGTATCGGACGCATCAACAATTAACATACCGTCAGTCAGCTCACCCGAAACAACATAGGTCGCTTCTTCGGTGATCGTAATTTTTGAACCTGAAATTTTTACGCTGTTAGAACTCGCAGTAGCCGTTGTTCCATTGAGCTTAATTGCGACTGCCTTGCTCTCATCATAATCAGTTTTATTATCTCGCTCGGTAAACATATCCGCATCGGTTTTTGAAAAATCGACCTCTACGGGGGCAGCGTCGGATGATGTGCCATCTTGATTTTCACTCGGCGTATCATTCTTATCGTTTCCACAACCCGCAAGAAGCGAAAGTATCAATGTTAAAATCAGTAAAACAGATAATATCTTCTTCATAAAATCACCCATTACAATTCTGTGCCGACTGTTTCCTGTTTAGACACCGCAATTTCAAGATTTCCATTACGGCAACGGATTTTATCGATCATCTCTTTTTCACGGGTAACGTCACGGAGCATTACGTTGTATGTAAGCTTGAACATACTTCCCATATTGGTGCTTTTAACACGCACAAGGTCGTGAGAGGTCGTAAACTCAGAGAAAATATCATCAAA
>SVQC01000053.1 GCA_015065585.1 Oscillospiraceae bacterium | reverse complement strand
TGTGCGTAGCCAGTATTGGTTAGGGCTGTGCCCGAAACTGAAATACCCCCCGTTATACGGGGGGATATTTATTTTATAAGTTTTATGTTTTTACAGCAATTATCCTTTAATCCATCAATGTAAATGCCGTTTTCGTTTAAATAAGCTCCTGTGAATTTTTTATCATTATAGATATAAGAACAATTTTTATCAACAACTGGATAAATTATCAAGTTTGATGCATAAACGGTTTTTGTAAAAAGCTCTATTTCTATATGAGTAAGGGTCTCGTCGGCGTATTGTATAGCGGTAATATCCTTAGAATCAACAAGAATTCTGGCAGTTGCATTTAAATAGAAATCTCTGCTTTTCTTAAAATTATTAATATGTTCTTTCCATTTAGTCTTATATTCTTCTGGGAAAGAGTCAATATCGCAGGAAAAACCTATGGGACCGCAGTTGATGAATCCCTGGGTAAAGCTATCGTCAACGTTAATAATAGAATCCCAAGTACCATTGTTGCAAGTAAACATTATGCCAACTTTTTCTTTTTCACCGTGTCGAACAAAACCGTCAGAATATTTTTGAACGTTCCAGCGCTCGATAAGGGAAGTGGGCATACGTTTAAGGGTGTTTTTAACAATATCAAGACCATTATATGAACCTTGATTATCTGATAGCCAAAAGCTGTCGCACATTGTACCTTGCATTAGCTCCATTCGATATCCACCGCTGGCGCAATTCGTGATATAGATATGTGGATACCTTTCCTTAATAATTTCTATAAAACGCCTTTGTCCCTGCATATAACGGTAAAATCCGTTACCGGTTTCATCATAGGGGATAGAATCGTTAAAATCGAACTTTAGCCAACCAATCTTTAATTCATCAATTTGCTTTGATATTTCATCGGCTATGAAAGTTACAGCATCGTTATTGGAAAAATCAAGAAAATAATTAAGAATATAATATTCGGGGCGCGCTTTTACGGAATTGCTCTGAGGATTGGCACGTTCTGGCTCAAACCATAGACCGAAAATCATACCCTTATCTCTGACCTTTTGTGAAATTTCAGCAAGTCTGCCGCCGGTCGAACTTTCCTTTGTTTCAACCCAATCACCAACCGATGCGGACCAATTATCACCGTTACCAAACCAACCCGCATCAACCATAAAGGCTTCTATACCAAGCTCGGCTGCACTGTCAACCTGCTTTAACAGACTGTCAACGTCTATATTATCAAAACAGTAAAGCCATGAGTTATATAAAACGGGCATTTTGCCTCTTGGATATGTATTGTTGTACCAATTATGCAACTTATAAGCGTCAAGGTCGGTTTTGTTTTCGGCATTAAAGAATATTACCGTCGGAAGTTCTATGGTTTCGTGTGCCTTTGCTTTAAGCCGTAAGCCTCTATCGTTAAATCCCGTTTCAACAACCACTATTTCCTTTTCGTTAGCGGGGGATTTTTTAGCGGTAATTTGCCACTGAGCATTAGGCAATAGATGAAAAACTGTAGTCTTATTTGTATATAGGTTATTAAGCGCCATCATGGGTGTAGCACCGTCACAGGTTCTCATACCCTGGGCACAGGCACTTATTTGTGTTACAAGCCTTTGCCATTCGCCGCTGCTTTCGTGTTGCCAGGAATTATACTGGGTATATACGTCATAAGCATTACCGTCAAGCACAAAACGGCTAACAAGGGAATTGATTTCAATGTTATCGTCTGTGAGGTTTTCTAGTGTATCACGGCGAAGTATAACACCGTTTTCTTCGGTAAATTCTGCTTTTAGGACTATTTTATTGCCTATATATTTATAAATTGTTTTTTCATTTTCCTGTTTCTTCACATAGGTTGTATTACCGTCAATCGTTCCAAAACTGCCGGTAGCGAAGAAAAGCCCGGAAATATTTCGTCTGCGATTTAAATTAATGTAATTATCAATTAACATGTTTTTCTCCTGAGCTTAGAAAGCAAATAAAAATGTAGAAAGGAAAGCACCGAGTACGGACAGCCACTCTTTTTTAGAGAGATTTTCTTTGAATAGAAAGGCTGAAAACAATGCGCTTAGCACTATAACTCCTCCTGAAACAAGAGGAAACTGTACTGAAGCGGGTACTTTATTTGCCGCGAGAAGTAAAAAGAAATTACCGCCGTATGCTGCGCCGCCTAAAATTGTTAAAGTTAAAACCGGCTTTATATTAAAAACTTTTCTTATTTCACTTAATTTTTTTTTACTGTTTTTTATGCAGTTAAAAATTAAGAAAATAATACTAAGTGATGCGGTCAAAAAGCAGTATATTACGGTAAAATCAGTTTCACTAACAGCACCTTTGCTTATTGAATGGGCTTTTGCGATAACACCTGTCATGCCATTTATGAAAAAAACTACAAGGCACAGAGCAAAGAAAATGATTTTTGTCTTTTTATCCTCTTTTTCTACGCTTTTATCAGATTGACCAAACG
This sequence comes from Oscillospiraceae bacterium, assembly GCA_015065585.1. Taxonomy (GTDB): domain Bacteria; phylum Bacillota; class Clostridia; order Oscillospirales; family Acutalibacteraceae; genus SIG607. The sequence goes on along the minus strand of SVQC01000053.1, from coordinate 2,830 downwards.
CCTGAAAAATTATAAAAAGAGCAATAAGAACAGTGCCAGAAAGTTTCCCTATGCTGATTTTTTCATTAAGGAAAAGTATACCGTAAAAAAATGGTACCAGCATACCTCCCAGCATCATAAACATACTGTAAACTGCAAGACTGCCCAGCGAAATTACCTTTATTCCAATAATATAATAGGGAATCATTATAACGGCAAGCGCAATACCCCAAATAAGTGAAATTTGCGAAAACTCGACCTTAAAACCGCCGGCTATAAAGAAAATAGCAGTGCCTACCATACTGGTTATAACAAGCATAATCAGGGATATATTAATTGATTTTCCCACAGTATCTTCATAAATTTTTGTGAAGACAAATTGTAAAGCAAAGCATAAAACTGCGATTAAAATAAAAATGTAGCTTACCATGAGATTTTTTCCTTTTGCATATATGATAAGCCGTTATCTGATTTTATGAGTTTTATGGCAAAATCAAAACAGTCAACGTCGGTACACAAATAAAAATCTTCTCTTGGGAAAACATCATTTTGTGTCTTATCAAAGAACTTAGCGCCGGAAGTATATTTTAGATTTTCAATTTCTTCTTCTAAATCAATGGGGTCGTTTTCTAAAATGCTTTTAATATAATTTGCACAGAGAGTGTCTTCTTCTGTGAGTTTTATGGCGGCAAGTCCCATGCAAACAAGTGAAATATTGGTATATCCGCTTTGTTTTATATATTCTGCAGTAGCCGCGGCATTAACAAGACCTGCCCCCAAAACGACCTCAGCTTTATCTGCACCGAAAAGACCTTGGGTGCCTGCGCTTGTTGTGTGAATTACGGTTTTATTTTTTATGTTTATGTTTTTTATATCAGATGGACAGTTGCCATAGTCAAAGCCCTCGCATATTTTACCGTCACGCTCACCGACAAGCAGGGCAGATGGAAAGTCTTTTTTATATTTGTAAGCGACGTCTAAATCGGCAACGGGAATAATTTTTTCGGCGCCGCCGTTAAATAGATATGCTTCTACAGAAAAAGCGCGGAATACATCAATAATAACGGTAAGTCCCGTGGCCTTTTTTGCGCCGTCTAATAATTGTAATATTTTTATGTTCATTTATTCATTAACCTTTGCAAATATTCTAGACATTTAAAGTTATGGTCGGCAAAATCTTTAAGCATTATGTCATCATCCGGATAAAGACAATGTGTTTCAAGGGTATAAGGTCCGGCATACCCGATTTCTTTTAATGCTTTCATAATAGGCTCCCATTCTATTTTGCCTATATCGGGTGGATGGTGATAATCTGTGTTGTGACCGAAATTATTGTGAATATGGGTGCATTTTATACGCTCGCCTAAAAATTTAATTGCTTCAACCTGGTCAAAGCCTTTAAGATGCGCGTGACCAAAATCGTAGCATATACCGATATTTTCTTGGTCAAAACAGTCGAAAAGACGGGCTAACTCCTTATAATCAGCACAACACATATCGCTGTGTAGATTTTCGATAGCAATGCCCGTGTTAAAGTGCTTGGCTTGCTTAAGATACTCTGAAATACGTTCAACACTAATTTCAATGGTTTTTTTGTCGTTATAACCGCCGGTAACGTAATAGCGTGGATGCCAAACACACCACTTAGCACCGATTTTTCCGCTTACTTCAATTTCGCGCATAATACGATGATCTATTTTTTTATCAATATTTTCAGAAGAGAGATATGGATGATAACAGTAAAGATGGGTTTGTACAGCTTCAAGATTATAATTCTTTAGTATAATAGGAATTTCTATAAGCGCATTATCGAAGTCGCTGTCATCGGTTTTAGGCATATCGTGAAAATTAACGGCTATGTATTTAAAACCAACCTCTGAAGCAAAGCGGCATTTTTTCTCGAAATGTTCATCATAAGCTATTTGAATTGCTTTCATTTTGCTTCCTCCTTTTACTTGATTTTATCATAAATATCATTTATAATGATAGTATAAATCGTATTGTTTTAGGTGAATTCGTACCGACAGGGGCGTAGAGATGTACATTAAATATGACACAAATCAAATAGAAAATTTGCTCTCTGAATTTTATACTTTAACAAAAATCAAAACTGTATTTTTTGATAGTCGGTTAAACGTAATTTCCGCAGTACCCTTTGAAGAGTGCTCATTTTGCGATGCTTTTAGTAAATCAGAGGATGGTAAGAAAAAATGTTTTTACTGCACCAAAGACGGCTTGAGACGGTGCTTCGAGAAAAATTCTGCTATAATTTATCAATGCCATGCGGGACTGATTGAGGCTGTTGCACCGGTACGCTTCCATGATGTTATCGTGGGATATATTATGCTAGGTCAGGTGCTTAGAAAAAAAGACCGTGAAGAAAATGCGGATAATATGATAAAGTATGCAGAGCGTTATATGGGAGATAATGCAAAAAAATATTTTGACGAACTTATATGTAAGAGCGAAACGGAAATACATGCCGCTGCTAAAATTATGGAAAGCTGTGTTTGTTATATTTTAATGCACAATATAATTGATAAAGGGCAGGATAGCATTGTTTTTGAACTCGGCCGCTTTATAGAGGAAAATCCCATGGAAGATTTATCGGTTGACAGTCTTTGCCGTAGATTTAACATAAGCCGAAACGCTCTATATAAAATATCAAAAACCTATTTTGGTATGCCTATTGCATATTATGTGAGGAAAAAACGACTGGAATATGCAAAAAAACTTATTGAGGACGGTGCGTCTGTTACGATTGCTGCGGAACAGTCAGGCTTTTACGATTACGGATATTTCGGTAAAATTTTTAAAAACTATTTTGGCAAAACACCAAGTATGGTGAAAA
>SVQC01000052.1 GCA_015065585.1 Oscillospiraceae bacterium | reverse complement strand
CCTGCTGATTATTTAAAGGCTTTTCTTATTAACGGCGAAGTTTTCTGATTTTGTAACACATCATTGACAAACCTACATCGTTTAAAATTTTTGTATATAATATATAATTTTACTAATCCAGTTCAGCAGCGCCAGTATAAAGCTTATAATATGTACCCTTTTGGGCTATGAGGTCATCATGGTCACCGCGTTCGATAATTTTTCCCTGTTCAAGCACCATAATAGCATTTGCATTACGCACGGTAGACAATCGGTGAGCAATTACGAAGGTTGTACGGTTTTTCATAATACGGTCCATACCGTGTTCAATATGTCTTTCGGTACGGGTATCTACAGAGCTGGTTGCTTCATCAAGAACAAGTATGGGTGCTTTAGAAAGAGCAGCGCGGGCAATATTAAGAAGTTGTCTCTGTCCTTGAGAAAGATTAGAACCATCTCCCTCAATTACGGTATCATATCCTTTTTCAAGACGCATTATAAAAGAATGAGCGCTGGCAATTCTTGCCGCTTCCTCAACCTCAGTATCGGTAGCATCAAGTCTGCCGTAACGGATATTTTCACGTATAGTTCCGGTAAAAAGATGAGTATCCTGCAATACCATGGCTATATTTTGTCTTAAAAAATCCTTATCATAATCTTTAATATCTATTCCGTCGATTGTAATACTTCCCTCTTTAATATCGTAAAAACGATTAAGAAGATTGGTAACGGTGGTTTTACCGGCACCGGTAGAGCCTACAAAAGCAATTTTCTGACCTGGCTTTGCATAAAGAGAAATATTACTGAGAACCTGTTTTTCCTCTGTATAACCGAAAGAGACATTATCAAAAACAACATTTCCCTTTATTTCAGTTCTGTGATTTTTACCGCTTCCCATGTTTTCGGGTTCAAGGTCGAGAACGGAGAAAACTCTCTCCGCGCCTGCCAGAGCAGCAAAAACAGTGGACATTTGCATTGAAATATTGTTAATCGGCATAGAAAACTGTCTTGAATATCCTGCAAAAACTGTAAGCGCACCCGGAGTAAAGCCGGCAAGCACCATCAGTATACCGCCCACACCTACGGTAACACCATAGGATATCTGACTGGTATTACCCATAATAGGACCCATAATACCACCGAAAAATTGAGCCTTGAACTGCTTTTCGCGAAGTTCTTTGTTGAGTAAAGAAAATTCTTCAACACAGTCTTTTTCGTGATTAAAGACCTTTACTACCTTTTGACCGTTAACGGTTTCTTCAATATAACCGTTAACAGCGCCTAAAGCTGCCTGCTGACCGCCATAGTATTTGGAACTGCGTTTACCTATTGCCGTTGCAAGTTTAGCAAAAACAGGTATAAACACAATTGTAACAAGGGTTAAAATCCAACTGGTAGATACCATAAACACAAAGGTACCAACAAGTGTAATAATACCTGAGAAAACCGACACAAGCGAATTATTGAGCATAACATCTATATTATCAACATCATTGGTAAAAAGGCTCATTATTTCGCCGGTAGGACGGCTGTCAAAATATTTAACCGATAAGCTTTGTGTCTTGTTAAAAAGGTCATTACGGATTTTTTCCACAGAGCTTTGGGATATAAGCATCATAAGGCGTGTCTGAATATAGGTAGCGGCAACTCCCACAAGATACACGGCTGTGAGTATTATCAGCGCAGTTATGATATAGCTTCCTACCGTAGCATTGCTACCTACTACCTTGCTTATAACATTATCTGCAATACGTTCCATAGTGCTCATAGTAAACTCAGCAGACGGATTAATAGCAAGAGTTATTCTGTTGATTATGGGGGCTAACATATAAGAGCCAATAAGGGAGGTTACGGTGGAGAAAATCATAGCTACTCCCACAAAAATTAAAAGGATTTTATATTTACCTACGTAATTTAGCAAACGGTTAATGGTCTTACCTACATCTTTAGGTTTACCTTTTGCACCGCGTCCACCGTGAGGTCCACCACCGCGAAGCGAGGCACCGTGTGAAACTACGGTGTACTGTTTTTTTAGCTTTTCAATACTTCTTGCCATATTTTCACACTTCCTTTCCCGAATATTGAGAATTATATATTTCCTTATATTCTTTGCTTATATCAAGCAACTCCGCATGAGTACCAACAGCAGTTATTACACCGTCATTCATAACTACTATTTTATCACAGTTTATAACCGACGAAATTCTCTGAGCTATTATTATTTTTGTGGTATTTAAAAGTTCCTTTGAAAAGGTTTCCCTAATTAATGCTTCGGTTGCCGTATCGACTGCGCTAGTAGAGTCATCCAAAATTAAAATTTTAGGTTTTTTCAGCAACGCTCTGGCAATGCAAAGTCGTTGCTTTTGTCCACCTGATACATTTGTACCACCTTGTTCAATCTCGGTTTCGTAAGCCGCAGGGAAAGAATTAATAAATTTATCCGCCTGCGCTCTGTCAGCGGCAGAGACAACCTCACTCATATCACAGTCCATATCGCCCCAACGAAGATTATCTTCAATAGTACCCGAAAACAGCGTATTATTCTGAAGCACCATACCAACGTCTTCACGAAGGTTAAAGAGACTGAAATCTTTTACGTTTACATCATCAACAAGTACCTCGCCATCATCAACGTCATAAAGGCGAGGTATCATTGACACAAGTGTAGTTTTTCCGCAGCCCGTTGAACCGATAATACCAACGGTACTTCCACCGTCAATAACAAGGTTAATATTATTTAGCACCTTATCAACGCTGTTTTTATAGTAACGGAAGTTCACATTTTTAAATTCGATTTTACCACTTGATATTCTTTTTTCTTTAAATTTGGCATCAAAATCGTTAATATCAACCTTTTCATCAAGCACCTCTCTTATACGCTTAGCGGAGGCAAGAGCGCGGGAAGAAGTAACCAGCAATACGGTTATCATCATAAGTGAAAAAAGAATTTGCGTAACATATGTAACAAAGGCAGAAAGGTCGCCGATTGGCATACTGCCACCAAGCACCATTTTGCTTCCAAACCAAACCACAGCCACTATTGTGAGGTTCATAAACAAAGTGTTCATGGGGTGCATAAGCAAAACCACCTTCATAGCAGACATACCTGCCTTTTTAAGGGCAGCATTAGCCTTTGAAAACTTAGTCTTTTCAAAATCATCACGGACAAAAGATTTAACAACTCGCTGATTGGATATATTTTCCTGAACAGTATTGTTAAGATTATCTATTTTAACCTGCATTTTCTGAAAACGGGGAAAGCCGATAGAGATAACGGCAAAAATCGAAACCGCCATTAAAGGTATGGATACACAAAAAACCGTAGCAAGTTTTGGATTTAAAGACACAGCCATAATAAGTGCGCCGATAAGCATACCGGGACTTCTAAGTGCCATTCTAAGCAGCATATTAACAAAATTCTGAAGCTGAGTAACGTCGTTAGTTGTTCTTGTAACAAGGGAGCCTGTTGAAAACTTATCTATATTGGCAAAAGAAAAGCTCTGTATTTTTCTGTATATATCATTTCTTATATCACCGGCAAAATTCACCGCCGCTTTAGCACCAAAATAAGAGCCTCCAACACCGCCAAGCATCATAACTACAGCAACCAAAACCATAGCGATACCGATAGATATTCCGCCGGATACACTAAGAGTTCCAGCCTCTGCTTTATTTATAATTACAGACAAAAGGAACGGCATAATTACTTCACCTATAACCTCAATAATCATACAAAGAGGTCCTAGGATAAAATACGATTTATAAGGTTTTATATATTTCCACCATTTTTTCATTTTTTTACCTCGCATACAGTATGTGTATTTATTAACGTACCATAATATTATACAGAATATTAAAGTCTTTTGCAAGACAAACAATATTGATGTTGACTTTTTTTATATTTCATTATATAATTAGTTGTAATAACATACAAATTTGCTTTCCGTTTTTTGTTACTACGCGGAAAGCTTTTTTTGAGGGTGAAAATTATGAAAAAAGATATTCTTATTATCGGCGCAGGTCCTGCGGGAATTTTCACAGCTATCGAGCTAATAAAAAAAGGCAGCAAAAAAAGTATAATTATCGTTGAAAAAGGTCCTGCTATAGAAAACCGCAGATGCCCCAAAAATAAAACCAAAAATTGTGTTAACTGTCAGCCTTATTGTCACATAACCACCGGCTTTTCAGGTGCGGGTGCATTTTCTGACGGCAAACTCTCGTTAAGTCCCGAAGTTGGCGGTAACTTTCCCGAACTTATCGGTGAAGATTTTGCTCAGGAACTTATTAATTACACCGACTCTATCTATCTTGAGTTCGGTGCCGATACACATATTGAAGGCATCAGCAACCCAGATGAAGTAAAAGAAATAAGGAAACGCGCTATTCAGGCCGGTCTTCGTCTTGTTGACTGCCCCATCCGCCATTTAGGCACCGAAAAAGCACAGGAAATTTATTATTCTATTGAGCAGTATCTATTAAAAAACGGTGTAGAAATGCTTTTCGGCTACGAATGCACAAATCTTTTACTTGATAACGATATTTGTACCGGTGCTGTTATAAAAAGTGCCAACGGTAAAGAGGAGTTTGAAATAAACGCCGAAAAAGTTATCGTTGCTACCGGAAGACGCGGTGCTGAATGGCTTGAAAACCAGTGTGCCGAGCACAATATTGCTCACGAACCTGGTACGGTTGATATCGGTGTTCGCGTTGAAGTAAGAAACGAGGTAATGGAAAAGGTTAACGAGGTTCTTTATGAATCAAAATTAATCGGCTACCCGAAACCATTTAAAAATAAAGTACGTACCTTCTGTCAGAATCCCGGCGGTTTTGTGAGTCAGGAAAACTACGACAATGAGCTTGCCGTCGTTAACGGTCATTCATATAAAGAGCTTAAATCCAACAATACAAATCTTGCAATCTTAGTTTCACATAACTTTAACGTACCATTCAATCAGCCTATTTCCTATGCTCAAAAAGTTGGTGAGCTCGCAAATATGCTTGCTAACGGTCATATTCTCGTTCAGCGTTTCGGTGATATTTTAGATGGAAAACGTACTTGGCAGAAAGAACTTGCCCATTCTAATCTTAAACCCACACTGCCAGATGCCGTTGCCGGTGATATTACTGCCGCCATTCCTTATAGAGCCATGACTAATATTATTAATTTTATTCAGGCTCTTGACCATGTTGTTCCCGGTTTTGCTTCAACTGAGACCTTACTCTATGCTCCCGAACTCAAATTTTATAGCAACAGAATTAAAATGGACGAAAATCTTGATACAAGTATTAAAGGGCTACACTGCTTAGGTGACTCAAGCGGTTGGACCAGAGGTCTTATGATGGCATCTGTTATGGGTGTCCTTATGGGTCGAAAAATTTGCGAGGAAAAATAATAACAAAACCTCTGTCTATAGGCAGAGGTTTTATCTTTAATTCTTTTTCACCATACTTG
>SVQC01000002.1 GCA_015065585.1 Oscillospiraceae bacterium | reverse complement strand
AATAATTACTGCGTTAACGGCATTTTGGAAATTGTTCGTCTTAAAAAGGGAAGATTCCAAATAAAAGGCGGTAAAATGGTAAGGATAACTAAGGGCTTTCTTGAAATTGAGAATGATTCTTTTCCTAGTTTTAACACTACGCTAATAAAGGAAAGCGTTGAAGTCATAAAAAAGCAAGGAAAAATTAATAATTTGTTCTTAAAAAATGCTATTGACTGTGATAAAATAGACGGCGAGGTTTCTGTAAGAACTAAATTGGCGGGGGATAAAATAACCTTTGCGCACAGAAAGGTTTCGAAGCCCCTTGCAAAGTGGATGAATGAAGAGGGTATAAGTACCTTGGAAAAAGAAAGTATACCCGTAATTGCCGATGAAAAGGGAGTAATATGGGTGTATGGCGGCGGTATTGACGCCCGTGTTTGTCCTGATGAAAACACAAAATGGATATACCGCGTTTCTTGCGAAAAACTTGAGGGGGATTAAAATGTCTATGAATAATGATATAAAAGAAGTTCTTGTAACAAAGGACGAAATCAAAGAGATATGTAAAAAACTCGGCAAACAGATAACCGAGGACTATAAAGACAAAAAGCTGCTTCTTGTAGGGGTGCTTCGAGGTTCGGTTGTCTTTATTGCTGACCTTATGAAAGAAATTGATTTATTTTTAGAGGTTGACTTCCTTGCGATTTCTACATATCACGGAACTAAAAGTACGGGCGAACTTAAATGGAGAAAGCATCTTGACACCGAGGTTAAGGATTTTGACGTGCTTTTGGTAGAAGACATAGTTGACTCTGGATTTTCTCTTTCCCAGCTTACCAAGGTTCTTGTTGACCGCGGCGCTAAAAGTGTTAAAACGTGTACCTTGCTGGATAAACCTTACGGTCGTACCGTAGATTTCAAGGCAGATTATGTTGGAAAAACCGTTCCTGACGCCTTTGTTGTAGGCTACGGACTTGATTATAATGAAAAATACAGAAATTTACCTTACGTGGGAATTCTTGACCCTAAGGTATATAGTTGAATTTAAGAAAGGAAGTGTATCTTTTGAATCAAAATCTCAAAAAGGTATTGCTGTATATAGGAATTCCCATAATTCTTATTATTTCAATAACTTCGGTTTATCTGCTTGGACAGACAAAAGAAAAAACAACTTATTACGATATTATTACCCAAATCCAAAATGGTGAGGTTTCAGAGTATACCCTTAATCTTTATAGCGGTAATCTTTCGTATATTACAAAGGCTGACAACAAAAAACACACCTATACCATAGCCGACCCCTATATTTTTTATGAGGACGTAAATGAAGCGGTGATGAAGTATAATGCTGAAAATCCCGAAAGTCCTATAAAAATGGATTATAAAAGCGGCGATAGTGCGGCATGGCTTTCTCAACTTTGGCCTACTTTACTGCTTGTAGCCTTTATGGTTGTAATCGGTGTCTTCTTTATGAAGAAAATGAGCGCTACTATGGGCGCAGACAAGTCGTTGCAATTCGGTAAGGCTAAGCCGAAAAAAGAAACTAACCGTAAAACCACCTTTGCTGACGTTGCGGGTGCTGATGAAGAAAAGGAAGAAATGGTAGAAATCGTTGACTTCCTTAAAGACCCTAAAAAATTCGATGAGTTGGGCGCTAGAATTCCTAAGGGTGTGCTTCTTGTAGGCCCTCCAGGTACAGGTAAAACTTTGCTTGCAAGAGCTGTTGCAGGCGAAGCGGGTGTACCATTTTTCAGTATTTCGGGTTCTGACTTCGTTGAAATGTTTGTCGGTGTAGGCGCTTCCCGTGTAAGAGACCTGTTTAGCGAAGCAAAGAAAAGCTCACCTGCTATAATATTTATTGACGAAATTGATGCCGTTGGACGTCAGCGTGGTGCAGGTCTTGGCGGCGGTCACGACGAAAGAGAACAGACCTTAAATCAGCTTCTCGTTGAAATGGATGGCTTTGGAGCAAACGAGGGCGTTATCGTTATGGCGGCAACAAACCGTCCAGATATTCTTGATAAAGCTTTGCTTCGTCCCGGCCGTTTTGACCGTCAGATAACGGTAAATTATCCTGACGTAAAGGGAAGAGAAGAAATTTTGAAGGTTCATTCCCGCGGAAAGCCACTAGGTCCGGACGTTAATCTTAAAACCATTGCTTCCTCTACATCCGGATTTACCGGTGCAGACCTCGAAAATCTCTTAAATGAGGCTGCCTTACTTGCTGTAAGACGTGGTAAAAAGGCTATAACTCAGCCCGAAATTGAAGAAGCAACAATAAAGGTGGTTATGGGTACTGAAAAGAAATCCCATATAGTTAAGGATAAGGATAAAATGATAACCTCTTATCATGAGGCAGGTCACGCTATTGTTTCTTATTTTTTACCTACTCAAGACCCCGTTCATCAGATATCTATTATTCCTCGCGGTATGGCGGCAGGTTATACTATGTATATTCCTACTGAGGAAAAGGGACATGTATCAAGAAACGCTATGCTTGAACAGATTTGTTCACTCCTCGGAGGCAGAGCAGCTGAACAGCTTACTCAGGATGATATATGCACCGGTGCTTCTAACGATATCCAGCGTGCAACCGAGTTGGCTAGAAAAATGATTACAAAGTACGGCTTTAGCGAGAAATTGGGCCTTATAACCTTTGGTACCGATAACGATGCCGTTTTCCTTGGCAGAGATTTTTCCTCTACTCCTAATTATTCTGAGAAAATTGCCGCTACAATTGATGAAGAAATCAATTCTATCGTTATGAGCCAGTACGAAAAAGCTATTAAAATTTTAAACGAAAATATGGCTAAGCTTAACGAAGTAGCTAAAATTCTCTTTACCGAAGAGAAAATTGACGGCGAACGCTTCAGAGATATAATGGAAGAAAAATTAATTGAAGATTAAATAACAAAAAAAGAGAAGGGAATCCTTCTCTTTTTTGTTATTATTTTACTACGCGGCATTTGTTAATACCGTAATATTTAAAACTTTCTATGGTATATTTTGTTATCCTCTCGCCGCAAATTGCAATAGGTACGGCAGGGGGGCAGGAAACGTTTATATCACAAATAATTCTACCTACAGCATCTTTTATATCTATTTCTTGCGAGTTGGAAATCAGAGCGTCTCTTATGCTTATTGCCTGTTCGTGAGAACTTATAATTGGCGGGAATGTGGTTATTGGCTCTCTTTTTTCTATTTTAGAGATTACTTCGTAAAGATTTTCGGTATTGGTATCAAGTCCTAACATAAGCACCGTAAAATCTTTATCAGAGAATTCACATTCAATATTGTTTTCCCTTAAAATATCGGCAAATTCGTGACCGGTATAGCCAAAAGCTTTTGTACAAAATGTTATCTTTAAAGGCTCGTTTTCAAAAAGGGTAAAGCCCAGACCGCGAAGCCTTTTTTTTAGTTTTTCGGCTTTTAAGATGAAATGGGAAAGATTTTCCTTAAAATTTGCCGAAAGATAAGCGTTAAGACGGTCAAGCGACAAAAGTACAAGATAAGACGGACTGGTTGAACCAAAGACTGCAAGAGCGTTTTTAGCATTTTTGCTTATGTTTTTATCCTTCACGTGAAGATAAGCACCACCCGTAAGACAGGGTAGGGTTTTATGGGCAGAATCACAGCACATATCAGCGCCAAGGTCAATGGGATGAAGACTGGGCGTTAAAAATTTAAGATAAGCACCGTGGGCGTTATCCACTAAAAGCGTTTTGCCGTTTGTTTTGCAAATATTGCTTATTAAGGCAATATCGCACATAAAGCCCAAATAATCGGGCGAAGTTATATAAACAGCTTCTGCATTACTGCTTTTTACGGTAGCTTTAAGCTCATCGTAGTCGCTTTTACAGGAAAGAAAAGAGGAGTTTCCGTAAAGCCACTCAATTTCAATGTCAAGAAGGGCGCAGGCAGTAATAAAAACCTTGTGGGCATTTCTGCCTGCAAGTATTTTTTTAACCCCTTTTTGCTTTGCTAAAAACAGCATAGCTCTGATGCAAAGTGAAGAACCCTCGGTGCTGTAAAAGGTAGGACAGCCGAAAAGGTCAGAGGCGTTATCTTCGCTTTCCTTTATGATTCCACTTGCGTCATAAAGACTGTCAGCTCCCTTTATTTCGGTTATGTCGAATTTTTCAAAGCCTAAAAATTCTTTTCCTTTATGTCCGGGCATATGAAGGCGTTCTGTGTTGCTCTCAGAATAGGAATTCACAAAATCACAAATAGGCGTTTTCATTAGAGTTTTCCGCCTAACTGACGTGCAACAGCCACCATAATTGCACATTCCATTCTCTTTTTAAAGAGCTCACAACCGTATTTATAAACGCCGGTAACGCTTCCTGTAGCGTGATAAGCGTTTGCGGCGCAACCTCCTGAGCAGTAAAGTCTTGCCCAACAGTTTTTGCACTCTTTGTGAGCGTAAACGTTACAGTTCATAAATTCTTTTTGAATTTCGGTATTTGTTACACCATTGTAAATATCACCAAGCCTGTATTTTTCCTCGCCCACAAACTGATGGCAGGGGTAAAGGTCGCCCCAAGGGGTAACCGCCATATATTCGGTACCGCTTCCGCAACCCGAAATGCGCTTATAAATGCAAGGACCTTCATTTAGGTCAATCATATAGTGATAGAAGGTAAAGGGAGTACCCTCTTTATCCTTTTTAAGCATAAGTTCGGCAAGGTCTTCATATTGCTTCATAACTACGGGTAAATCTTCAAGAGTTAATTCAGAAGGGTCTCCCGAGGCGCAAACTACAGGTTCCATACTAAGCTCGGTAAAGCCTAAATTAAGCATTTCCTTAATATCCTCTAAAAAGTCGGGATTGGCATGGGTAAAGGTGCCGCGCATATAGTAATTTTTATTGCCTCTTGCTTTTACAAGCTTCTGGAATTTAGGTACGATTTTATCAAAACTGCCGTTACCGGCGTAGTCAACTCTGAAACGGTCATGAATTTCTTTTCTGCCGTCAAGACTTAAAACTACGTTGCTCATTTCTTTGTTGGCAAAATCAATAACGTCGTCATCAATAAGAAGTCCGTTCGTGGTAAGGGTAAATCTGAAGTTTTTGCCCTTTTCTTTTTCAATGCTTCTGGCGTATTTAACCATTTGCTTTACAACGTCAAAATTCATAAGAGGCTCGCCACCGAAGAAATCTACCTCAAGATTTCTTCTGTTGCCTGAATTTTCAACAAGAAAATCAAGAGCGCGTTTGCCAACCTCAAAGCTCATTACGGCTCTGTCTCCGTGGTATTTACCCTGACTTGCAAAGCAATATTCACAGTTTAAGTTACAGGTATGAGCAATATGTATACACAGTGCCTTAACAACACCAGCGGTTTTTTCTTTAAGTGCTGTTGCCATATTTTCAAAGGTATCGGGTGTAAACAGTTTGCCATTTTCCTTTAAAGAGTTAATTTGGTCATAACATTCGGCTATATCTTTTTTAGTTTCATTAGGATATTTTACAGAAACGGTATCTATTATTTCGCCTTTTTTCTTATCGGTAAACAAAGCAATAATATCATAAGCAATATCGTCAACTACATGTACTGCGCCGCTGCAAATATCAAGAACTATGTTATAACCGCCCATTTTAAATTGATGAATCATTTTAATTCTCCTTATAACGAAAAAATGCCGCCGTAACGGCGGCATTTGAGGTTAGCAATTATTTGCTTTCAGCCTTGTTTTCGCACTCCTGATTAGCAATACCGCAGCTTGTTTTGCAAGCAGACTGACAAGAAGTCTGACATTCGCCGCAGCCACCGTTTTTAGCGCTTTCGCAAAGATTGCGAGTCTCAATAGTGATAATGTGTTTCATTGTACTCGACCTCCGATACATTAATCTTTAAAAATAATAACATATTAAGATGAATAAGTCAATAGTATTGAAACCAAATGGATTATTATTTTTTCTTCGTTGAAGTGGTAAGGGCTGTTTGACCCGAAAGATACATAACAACAAGACCTAAAAGCACGGCGGCGCTTGCTACATAAATAATTACAGGAAGAAATTCTTTATAAATAAATTTACATATTACTTCGGCTGTTGGACCGCCTATTATAAGAGCGGCAATATAACCGAAGAAAGTGAGACCGCCTGCAAAAAGAGTAATCATAATTGCATAGCCGAAAATTATTTTAAGTACGTTACAAATTTTTTCAAAAACTTTTTTCATATCTGCACCGCCTTTACATTCCGAATATGGGAAGCAATCCCATAAGCACTATTACTTCAAGAACAAAGTGGGCAAATACCCACCATAAATCGTTTTTAACCGTTTTGTCAAAATCCGATTCAGCGAGGGTCATACCCGCATAAAGACCTAATGCTAGGGGAGGAGTAATTCCACACATAACACCGCAGATACAAGGAAGCATAGCGGCGGCAAGAACAGGATTTACGCCTACTGAAGCAAGGGTTGAAATGAATACAGGTCCAAAAATTACAACAAGGGATGAGCCGGGGATGACCATACCGAGAAAACAGGTAAGGGTAGAGATAAACATTACCATACCGAATTTTGAAAATTTCATAGAGATAATGAAGTGCTCCATATCACCGGCAACGTTAAGGTCAGCAAACATAGCGCTTATCATATAACCGATAATGCAAACACCGATAGCAGGAGCTATTGATTTAATGCTGTTTGCAAACATTGTTGCAATTTTATGAGGGGTTACGCTTTTCTTGTCCTTAACAATAAGGATAGCGTAAAGACTTGCTATACCTGCAACAAATAAAAGAAGACTTGAGGAAAAATATTTCGCGCCGGTAGCACCAAGTCTTTCGGTGAAAAATGTATCCTTAAAGAAATAGTCAAAAACAAAGGGCAAAAGAATAATTATGGGGAGCAGTAAACCTTGCCAATGCTTTCTGAAGACTTCTTTTAATACAGGACGTTCTTCTTTAGGAATAGGCTTGATTTTGTAGTACTTACAGAATAAAAATACCATAATAAGTTTTTCAAGAATAAACCATGCCGAAACACCCCAAAGGATAATCCAGAATTTACCTGCTGTCATATTGGCATTAGGATAAAGCGCGGTAAAAGCGCCGAGAGCGGCAACTATATTTGAAGACGGGGGAATCATATTACCGAGATAGCTGGCATTACTCTCAATATTTGCGGCAAGCTCTGCGGGGAAGCCTGAGCGTTTCATTGTAGGTATAGTTATAGAACCCGTTGCCATTACGTTGCCGGGACCGCTTCCTGAAAGAGCTCCCATAAAGGAACTTGCAACAACAGCGGCATAACCTGCACCACCGGGAATTCTTCCCAGAAGTGACAAAATTATTTCTACACTACCGTCGATTATCTTGGTTTTAGATAAAATAACCGACATTGCAACGAAGGCTATCATTGAGTAAATGAGGGAGGTTGTGAGACCGCTTTCTATGTAGTTTAATACGTTTTTCCATGTTCCCGTTACGGTCAACAGGATGATAAAGCTTACTAAAATTGCTTCATACACAGGGCGCTTGAATAATATGAACCATATGCATATTACCAAGAGCAATATACCAAGGTATATAAAGGTTGAAGGCATATTTTACACTCCTTTTTGGTTATAACTTTTATTACAATTTGGTTATATTATAGACGTAAAAGCTCTAATTGTCAAGAAAAATGTTGAAAAAATAAGTTATAGGCATTATAATCAAATGGTAATACAAAAAATATTTTAAAAAGGAAGAAAATAAAGAATGAATTCTCGTCAATTACAATATGCCGTAGCTCTTTCAAAGATAAAAAATATATCTCAGACGGCGCAGAATTTAGGTATTACTCAGCCTGCTCTCAGCAAACAGATTTTAAGTCTTGAAAAAGAACTGGGCGTAACGCTTTTTGACCGCGATACTACCCCTCTGAGTCTTACTGTGGCAGGTGAAAGCTTTATAAAAGAAGCAAAGGAAATTCTTTCCCGTGAGGATAGTCTTAAACGTAGTATGGAGGAATTCAAAAATGGTGAAAAAGGAAGTCTTACTATAGGAATTTCACCATTCAGAGCCACCTACTTTATGTCTGATATTATTATGGAATTACAGAAGGAATTTTCCGGGCTTAAGATTGTTTTAAGCGAGAAAAACAGCACCCTTTTACAGCAGGAAACCATAGACGGAACGGTTGATTTTTCGATACTTAATTTGCCCGTTGATGAGGCATTGCTTGATGTTATTCCTCTTGATTTTGAGTCTGTTGTGCTTGTTGTTCCTGAAAAATATAAACAAAAAGTTCAAACGGCAAAAGGGAAAAGCGGTGAATATCCCACCGTTAAATTTGACAGCCTTTCGGATATACCGTTTATAGCCCTTTCCAGCACTCAGGAATTAAGAATCCTTTTTGACAAGATTTGCGAGGCTAACGGTTTTGTACCTAATATTACTACGCAGGTTACGGGAATTACTACTGCCTACAGCTTGGCTTTGGCAGGGGTAGGGGCTACCGTTTTGCCTGCTAAATTTGCGCAGGGCAATTTAAGGAGTATTAAGGATAAAAATCTCGGTATATATACTATCAAAAATACGTCGGGCTTAAGGCAACCCGCCATAGTATTTAAAAAGGGTAGATATATGTCTGCATACGCCAAGACGGCTATAGAGAAAATAAAGACTTACCAATAGTTGCATATTGCACAAAAATTATTGACTAAAGATACCGTTAGTGCTATTATATTATATATATTTATTTTATTATGGGGTATTATTGTGTAATACGGAGGAAAAGTTGATATGTCAAAGGAGAGAATTTTTCTTTCTTCGCCTACTATGCATGGGGAAGAACAGCATTTTATAAAAGAGGCTTTTGATACTAACTGGGTTGCACCCCTTGGTGCTAACGTTGACGGCTTTGAAAAAGAAATGGCGGAGTATATCGGTGTGGGACATGCCGCTGCTTGTATCAGCGGTACTTCAGCTTTGCATCTCGCCGTTAAACTTGCCGGAGTTAAAAAGGACGATATCGTTTTCTGTTCTGACTTAACCTTTGCGGCAACCGTTAATCCCGTTACCTATGAAAAAGCGAAACAGGTATTTATTGACAGCGAATATGAAACCTGGAATATGGACCCTGAGGCGCTGAAACTTGCTTTTAATAAGTATCCTCAGTGTAAATGCGTTATTGTGGTTAATCTTTACGGTGTACCTGCAAAGCTTGATGAAATAAAAGCAATTTGCGATGAACACGGCGCTGTGCTTATTGAAGATGCTGCCGAGAGCCTTTCGGCTACATACAAGGGTGTTCAGACCGGCACATTCGGAAAGTACAATGCCATAAGCTTTAACGGTAATAAAATTATTACTACTTCCGGTGGCGGTATGCTTCTTAGTGACGATGAGGAAGCAATTAAAAAGGCTCGCTTCTGGTCTACCCAGTCCCGTGACCCTGCTCCTTGGTATCAACATTCCGAAACAGGATATAACTACCGTATGAGTAACATTGTAGCAGGTATTGGCAGAGGTCAGCTTTTGCACCTTGATGAGCATAAAGAATTAAAGAGACAAATCTATAACCGTTATAAAGAAGCATTTAAGGATTTACCTGTTACCATTAATCCTTATCTTGAATGCTCTGACCCTAACTTCTGGCTTTCCTGTATGCTGATTGATAAGGGCTGTAATGTGCAGTTTATGGATATTATAAATGCCTTGGCTGAGGAAAATATAGAAGCCCGTCCTATTTGGAAGCCAATGCATATGCATCCGTTGTTTGAAGGTCATGATTTCATTTCAGCTAAAGAACAAAATGTTGCGGAAGATATATTCAACCGCGGTTTATGTTTACCATCTGATATAAAAATGACTGAGCAACAGCAGGAAAAAGTAATAGAAATAGTAAAACGACTATTTAATTAAAATGCTTATGAGGAAATGGATATGGTTAATTACGATAAACTCTTAGAAGCTGTCAGAAATCTAGGGATGGATTATAAATGGTCCAGAATGTTTGTAAAAAAACTTAAAGACGATGAGGAAGCTTTCCCTACTACTGATGAATGTAAAAAATGGGCATTAGAAAGAGGCTTTTTTCCGGGAAGAGTAGGATTTTATGGTCTTACTGAAGAAAATTATAAAAACTATGTTCCGGATTATAATTATTTTATGCTTCATCCAATGAATAACCATTTTCTAAAATGGCTTGATAAAACCACTCTTAAATATGTTTTAAATAGCGGTGGCTGTGAAGAAACAATGCCAGAATATTATGCTTATGTTGAGAATGACGGCAGTTTCACATATTTAATGGATTGTCCCGCAAATATAAACAGAGACGAGAATTTTTTATTTAATCTATTAACGTATAAAAAAATTCTTGCTATGAAACCGAATTCAGGAACTTCCGGCGGTCTTGGTTTTATAAAGTTGGAACTTCGGGGTGAAGAAATTTTTGAGAACAACAAGCAAATTTCGTACCAGCGATTAATCGAAATACGGGATGCTATGCGAAATTATATTATAACAGAATACGCAAAGCAACACAGTGAACTTGAGAGGATATGGTCCAACAGCGAGTGTACCTTAAGAGTAATAATGGCGAAAAATCCAAAAAAAGATTTGTATACTAATGCGACTTGGTCGTGTATAGTTTCTTTTGCCCGTTTTGGTACATCTATATCCGGTGGCGCTAGTAATTTGTCTTCAGGAGGTGTAGGTGTAGGATTTGACTTTGAAACAGGTGAATACAAGGATTATTCTTTAAGATATAAGAGATTTTGTCCTGACGGCAAATGGCTTATTGATTGTCATCCGGATACGAAAGAGAAGTGGGCAGGTACTGCGCTTCCTAACTGGAAATATGTAAGAGAAAAGATAAATGATATATGTCAGCATATTTCTTCTCTTGATTATTTAGGAATTGATATTATCATTACCGAAAATGGTATGAAACTATGCGAAATCAACTCTCACCCTGCCCTTGATTATGCGCAGATAATGAGTCAGCCTGCTTTATCACAGGAAAAATTCAGAGAATTTTTTGAAAATAAAGGACTTTGGAATTTTGATGGCAAAGACCTTTATAAAGCCTATATGGAATGTTGCGAATAATTTTTATAAAGAGGTATTACTTATGCCAAATGTTAATGAATATGAAGAGTTGGTAATACGAACCGATATTCCAACTCCTAAAAACAGTATTTATTCAAAATATATAAAACGATTTCTAGATATGGTGCTTAGCGGTATGGCTATTCTGGTGTTAAGTCCCGTTTTGTTATGCATAGTAATTCTTGAACTTATATATCACGGTAGCCCTGTTTTTTACATAGATAAACGTCCCGGAAAAGATGGCAAAATCTTTAATATGTACAAATTCCGCTCTATGACTAACGAAACGGATGAAAATGGAAAGCTCTTACATCCGAGCAAAAGAATTACTTCTTTCGGACGAATTTTAAGAAGAACATCATTGGACGAACTTGCAGGTTTGTTTAATATATTTAACGGAACTATGTCCATAATAGGCCCACGTCCCTTGATGGTGGACTATTTACCTCTCTACAATGAGCGGCATAAATACCGCCATTATGTAAAACCAGGTCTTGCTTGTTGGGACCTTAAAGGGGACGGAAAACTCACAAATAAATCTTGGACATGGAATAAACAATTTGAGTCGGATATTTATTATGTTGAAAATGTAAGCTTTTTGCTTGATGTAAAGATGGTTTTCAAAACTGTTCAAGTAGTTTTTAGCAAAAGTGAAATGCGTACTAATTCTGACAGAGTGAAATTTAATGGTGAAAACTTAAACGAAACACGAACACGTTCTCAAATTGTTGCAGATGAAGCGGCTAAAAAAGTCACGAAGAATTAAGGAAGGTTAATTACTTATGAAAGCTCTTGTTCTTTGCGGTGGAATTCCCCAAATTGCGTTGATGGAGTATTTAAAAAGCAAAGAAATAACTGTTATTCTTGCAGATATGAATGAAAAAGTAGCGGGAAGAAAATATTGTGATATTTTCTATCCCGTTTCAGTGCTTGATAAAGATGCAGTAAAGGCGATTGCTGCAAAAGAAAATGTGGATTTTCTTATTACTGTTTGTGCCGACCAGGTGCTAGAAGTAGTGGCGCAGATTTCTGGGGAATTGGGACTTCCTTGTTATATCGATGCCGCTACTGCGACAAATGTTTCTAAAAAATCCTATATGAAGAATATATTTATAAAAAACGGTGTACCAACTTCAAAACATATAATTCTTGAAGAACTTGACCTTGAAAAAACAAAAGAACTTGAGTTTCCAATAATTGTTAAACCTGTGGATTCTTATAGTTCACGAGGTGTTAAAAAGGTTTTAAACAATAATGAACTCAAAGTAGCCTTTGAGGAAGCAAAAAACATAAGCCGAGAGGGCAGAGTTGTTGTTGAAGAATTTGTAGAGGGTGAGGAGGTCACCGTTGACGTTTATGTAGAAAACGGTGTTGCAAAAATTCTTACTACCTCTAATTCGGATAAGGTAAAAGGCGAGGGCTTTGTTATTCACAGAACCAGAAATCCTGCAAATATATCCGAAGATATACTTGAAAAAATAAAGGATACTGCTCAGAGAATTGCTACCGGTTTTGGTCTTAAGGATTCTCCGATGCTGATTCAGCTTATAACTGACGGTAAGCAAATTTCAGTTATTGAATTTTGCGCAAGAACCGGCGGCGGTATAAAGTTCCGACTTATTAAAAGAGTTTCGGGATTTGATGTTGTCAAGGCTGTTGCTGACCTTACCTTAGGCGAAAAGCCCCACTATGAAGATGACGGAAAAGCCCGTCCTTTTATTGTTAACGAATTCCTTTATGCAAAAGAGGGTGTTATAGACCACCTTGAAGGCTTCGAAGAACTTTTAAGGGAAGGGATTATAAACGAATATTATCAGCTTAAAGCCAAGGGTACAAAGGTTGGTAGCGTAAAGAGCAGTGGCGACAGAATTGCCTGTTTTACAATACAGACAGATAATATTGAAACCTTAAAGAAAAATCATGCTATTGCAAACGGAAGAATAAAGGTGGTAGGTGAAAATGGACAAGACCTTATTCGTCATGATTTAGTTGCTAATCTTTCAGAGAAAGGTATTTAAATTAAAATGAACATACTTTTTGTTTCTATTAGCTCAATTCCTAATCTTTCAGGTCATTCAATTTCACTTGACCTTATACGAGAACTTAAAAATAATGGTCACAATGTTTTTGTAGTAGGCTCTGTTCAAAGAAGAGAGGGCAAAGAAACCTCTATGTCTTTAGAAGAAGACTGCAAGGTTTTAAGAGTAAAAACAGGAAATGTGACTAAGTGCAATAAAATAGAAAAAGGCATAGCTACTATACTTCTCCCTTATCAGTATATTTCTGCAATAAAGAAGTATTTTAAGGGTGTTAAGTTTGATTTGGTGCTTTATCCTACACCCCCTGTAACTCAGGTTAGTACAGTAGAATTTATCAAAAAACGTGATAATGCGATAACCTATCTTTTGCTTAAGGATATTTTTCCGCAAAATGCCGTTGATATCGGTATGATGAAGAAAAGCGGAATAAAAGGTGTCCTTTATAAAATGTTCAGAAATAAAGAACGCCGTCTTTATAAGATTTCCGATTATATCGGTTGTATGAGTCAGGCAAACGTGGATTATGTAATTAATAATAATCCTGAAGTGGATAAGCAAAAGGTTCATATTTGCCCTAATACTACCGATATTAACTATGACTTTTTAAGTGATGATAGAAAACTCAAAATACGAGAAAAGTATAATATTCCGGCGGATAAAACGGTATTTATTTACGGCGGTAATCTTGGAAAACCTCAGGATATACCCTTTGTTATACAGTGCCTTAAGGCTAATGCTGATAAGGATGACCGCTTTTTTGTAATCTGCGGCAGAGGTACGGAATTTCCTAAACTTAAAGCCTATGTGGAAGCGGAAAAACCGCAAAATGTTTTACTTATAAACGGTCTTCCTAAGGCTGAATATGAGGAATTCGTCAAGGCTTTTGATGTAGGTCTTATCTTCCTTGATAAGCGTTTTACTATTCCCAATTTCCCAAGTCGTTCCTTAAGCTATATGAACAGCAAAATGCCAATACTTGCCTGTACTGATAGAAATACCGATATTGGCAAGGTTATAAGTGAAAACGGCTTTGGCTGGTGGTGCGAAAGCGATGACGCTGATAAATTTACTGAAGCTGTGGACTTTGCTATAGGCGAAGACCTTAAGGCTATGGGAGAAAAAGGCTATAAATATCTTTGCGAAAATTACACAAGTAAAAATAGCTATGATATCATAATGTCAAATATCGAAAACAAAGAAAAAATCACCGTATAATGAGGAGGTGAGGTTATGAGAATTGTTGTTAACGATATAGCCGCGAGTAAAGGCGGCGCTATGACGGTGCTAAAGGATTTCTATTCCTGTGTTTGTGAAAATGATAAAGAAAACGAGTGGATTTTTCTTTTAGCCGATAAATATTTTGAGGAAACTGAAAACGTTAAAATCATAACCTTGCCCGAAATTAAGAAAAATCCTGTAAAAAAAATATTATTTGACTTTTTTACAGGTAAAAAATTTATAAATAAATTAAAACCCGACGTGGTTTTTTCGATGCAGAATATTATAACCTTTGGAGTTAAGGTGCCACAAGTCGTTTATTTGCATCAATCTATACCTTTTCAGCAAATTAAAAGATTTTCCTTTTTTAAAAAATCAGAAAGAAATACTGCTTTTATTCAGCACTTTATTGGGAAAATAATTTATTTGTCGGTGAAAAAATGCGATAAAGTAATTGTGCAGACAAAGTGGATGAAGGAAGCAGTTATTAAAAAGTGTAAAATTTCCGAACAGAAAATTTTTCAAATACCTCCTAATGTTAATAATATTTTAAGTTTTAAAAAAGATGATGTATTTGAAATGGATAGTTTCTTTTATCCTACTGCGCCGTCTCTTTATAAAAATAACGATTGTATATTTAAAGCCTGTGAAATTTTAGAAAAACAGGGCTATGACTTTAGAGCGGTCCTGACTTTGCCAAAAGAAAAATCTACCGATAAAATCAAGTGCATCGGCAGAATTGCTTATGAAGAAGTTCTGGAATATTATAATAAAAGCACACTTCTTTTCCCATCGTATATTGAAACCTTTGGCTATCCGCTTGTTGAAGCTAGAAGTCTTGGCTCTATAATACTCGCTTCCGATTGCCCGTTTAGCCATGAGGCTTTGGAGGGCTACGAAAATGCCTATTTCTTTAATCCCTTTAAGCCTGAAGAATTAGCTCAGCTTATGGAAAAGGTTATAGACGGTGAAATTGTACGCAAAAAAATCGAAAATGATATGTGCAATGAAGATAATAATTGGAAAACTGTAATGGCAAATATTATAAAAATTTAGTAAAACGGAGTAAATTATGAGAATTCTTGAAATATGTGTAGACCTTGATGGTGGAGGAATAGACAGATATTTACTTAATTATTGTAGCAGAATTAGTGATATACAATTTGATTTTGTGGTAGTTGATAATAAAAAAATAGGTATATTAGAAAATCCTCTTTATGCCCTTGGATGTAATATTTATAGGGTTCCACGTCAAAGCAAAGGCATTAAGGAATATTATAAAGCTTTAAAGAAAATAATGTTAGAAAATAAATATGATGCAGTTCATTGCCATCTTGGTTACAGGGGTGCAGTGGCTTTATATTGTGCAAAAAAATGCGGTATCAAAACCAGAATTACACATGCTCATATTGCCTATGAGCCGGAAAATTGCAGATTAAAACTTCGACGAAAATTATTTACTTTTCTAACTAAACTTCTTTCTACCGAGCTTGCTGCATGCGGTGTTGATGCTGCTAAATGGCTTTGGGGAGAGGGACTTTATAAAAAGGGCAAAGTTATAATACATAATAATGCTATTGAGGTAAAGAAATTTGGTTTTTCTGATTCAAATAGAATAGAAAAAAGAAGAGAATTGGGTATAGGCGATGATGTTTTTGCAGTAGGTCATGTTGGCAGACTTTGTGACCAAAAAAATCAAATACGTCTACTGGATATTTTTGTTCAAATAAATAAAATTAATCCTGCCTCACAGCTTTTTTTAGTGGGTAGAGGTGAAAAGGAAAAAGCCATTTTAGAAAAAGCACAGTTACTTTCCATTGAAGATAAAGTACATTTTCTTGGGATAAGAGATGATGTAGCTCAGCTTTTATCGGCTTTTGATGTGTTTGTGTTCCCTAGTACTCATGAAGGCTTACCTTTTACTCTTATAGAAACACAGTGTAACGGACTGTATGCTCTTTCGGCTGATACTGTCACTCCTTTGGTTAAGGTTAGTGAATGTGTCGAGTTTATATCTCTTGATGAATCTGATAAAATATGGGCAGATAAAGCTTTTAGGCTGGGTGAAAAAGGACATAATAAATCGGCTGTCTATGATGTTATTAAAGCCGGTTATGATATTGAAACACAGGCAAGTGAACTAAAAAAATATTATTTTAATTGCGTAAAGGCTAAGGAATAAAGGAAATGCAAAGAATTATAGGGCAAGATAAAGAAAATAAAAAAATCGTAAATATTGTTTTTTTTGCATTCGTTATAAGACTATTGGTTCTTATTTTTATACTTACTATAGGTCAAAAATTGTCAGAACCTTATTTTATTGCGGATGATATAAAATATGATGATTCTGCAAAATTCTATCTTAAGTATGCGAAAGATGTATTCGATAGAGATGTCTTGAATGCGGTAACCGAAGGATATTATGAACCTTTTTGGCCGTCATTTATGTGTATAACAAGTGCTTTTTTTGGAACCGTTTACGCGGCCAGATTTTTCAATATTCTGTTTTCTACTTTATGTGTAAAAGTAATCTACGATATTGTAAATATCATTTCAAATAATATTAAGACATCACTCAGGGCAGCAAAACTATTTGCCTTTTTGCCCGTAACTATTCTTACATCTTGCTTTCCTATAAAAGATATTTTTCTGACATTAACAGTGTTTTTTACATTTTATGTATTCTTAAAAATACAAAACGGTAAAAAAGTAACGATAGCAAACATAATACTGCTTGTTATAGGTCTAGTTTGCACCTTTTATACCCGCGGTGCGGTTGTAGAAATGCTTATCCTTTTCTTTGTTATTTGTTATGTACATAAGTTTATCAAAGAAAAAAAATACGGAATAGCTTTTATAATAGGCATTGTTTCACTGCTCTTGTTTGCTATGTTCTATGATAATATAATGGCTGCTTTTGATACAAAAATATCTGATTACGGCGGGGAATCTAAAGATGCGGGAAATATAGCGTACCTTAATATCAACAGTATATTTGATATATATAAGTTACCTTTCACATATATGTTTGCTAATCTTCAACCTATTCGAATAAATTTCTTTTCTTTTTCCAATGAGAGATTATGGTACAACCTTATTACATTATTGAATGTTTCTATATATCCGGTTGCTATTTCAAGCTTTTTGTACATTTTTTGTAAGAAAAATAATTTTATTTTTTGGTTCTTAGGCTTTGTTATGTATTCCTCAGTTATAATTCTTTCCCTTGGTGTCTTCCGTCACTATCTATTCTTATTACCCTTTGGAATAATAAATTGCTCTTTGTGGTTAGATGAGGATGAAATTAAAACTAAGAACAAAGGCTTTATTCTATTTTTATGTTCGTTCTTGCTTTTTGCAGCAATACTTGCATATTCGGTATTTAAAAATTATACAACTAATACTTTTTAAATGAGAGGGATAATTTATGCCGCTTAGTATATTTATTGATGCATTACCTTTTAATGAAATAACCGAAAACTATTCTCAGTGGTTCGAGGATATGCAGGTTTCTCCGTTGCTTCCTAACATTGCATATAGTTCAAGTCTACATTGGCAACTTTATTGCAACAAATATCCCGATGAAAGGGGGGTGCTTGTGGATTGGGTAAAGGAACCTGAGAAAAAGCTTTCAATAAGAGTTTTATCAAGTATATTATCACCCCTAGACAGTATGGGAAATTTAGGTTTCTTATCAAGAAAGGTATTAAACAGAATTATTTACAGAAAAAATGTTTTTGCTAATATACCCTTTAAGTTTCGTAAATATTTTTCTCAAAAGGGAACATATCTTTTCTGGAACAAAAAAACATATGAAAGGGAAGAAATTTTCAGGGACTACGTTGTTGTATCACAGGATGAAGGCCATCTTAGTTTTGAAACAACCATCGAAAAACTTAAAAATTCTGTTGAGCAGAAAAATAAAAATATATTTGCTGTTTTTGGTTTTGCGGATGCTTTAGGACATAAATGCCGACGCGGTGAAAAATACAGTCAACGCTTAAAACCTTATATGGAGGTTTTGACTGATGTTATAAACTGTTATAGGAAGTTAAATCCAAATGAGGAAATATTAATTGTTTCTGACCACGGTATGAGCACTGTAAAAGTCAAGGTCGATTTGGACCTCGAACAAAAATTCGGAAAGCAAAGTAAAAAAACATATATTGCTTATTGCGATACTGCAGTAATGTGTATATTTACCGAAAACGATAAGTTGAAAGAAGAAATTGAATCTTATCTGGTCACAAGAAACGAAGGACATTTGTTAGATGAAAAAGAAAGAGAGTTTTTTGGAACTACTGATAAAAAGTTTGGCGACATTATTTATATTCTTAAAGAAGGTAATGTTTTTACAAATAATTGGTTTGGTAAAAGTATAAGAAAAGCAAATCCTGATGGTTCGGGTATGCATGGCTTCTGGCCAGAAGAGGAGGCGCACGACCAGATGGCCTGCATTGTACTTATTAATGGGAAATCTAAGCTTGACAGAATTTATAATTATCCTAGTGCACATAAAATAATAAAACAAGTTATGAGTGGTGTGTAAATATGAGTTATTTCTATAAGAAAAGCGATACCCTTGAAAATCTTGTGAATAAATATTTTGCTGCTATAGAGGAATATAATAAAGAAAAATACAACGGAAGTATTTCTATAATTCTGCTTGGCAGTCTTTCGAGAGGTGAGGGTAGCTTTACTGAAACAGAGAACGGAATAAAACTACTAAGCGATATTGAATATTTTACAGTAGTACCTGATGACTTTACCGACTTTGAGGGTTATACGGATTACTGCCAAATAGTAGAAAAAGAAATATTTGGTTTTCTGGAAACTGAACTTTTTCATATAGATAATACCTTTATTAAAAAGAGCGTTCTTCCAAGAATGGAGAAAAAGCTTATTACCTATGATGCCAAATGTATGGGAAAAACTGTGGTTGGCAATGATACGGTTTATCTTTTGCCCGAAATCAATATCAGAAATATAAATAAAAGAGACATAAAAGATATTGTGACTCATCGGGTTTTCTATGCTTTAAATTACGGCATGTCTTTTAAGGAAAAGGGGGATACCGAGAAATACCGTTACTGTCTTGCTAAAAATTCTCTTGACCTTATGACTGTTTTACTGGTTTCAAGAGGACAGCTTGCAAGCGGATTTATACGAAGATTTGAAATTATTAAACAGCTTCCTATTGACCAAAAAATAAAAAATTACTTTGAGTATTGCCTTTCGGTTAAATTATCTACCGACTGTGAGTACCATTTTAAAGTTCCTGAAATGGAAGAAATATTTTTAATACTTATAAAAACATTAAATAAGCAGTTTAAGGTTTGCATTATTAATGATTTTATTAATATTAAACACGTTATGAAGCGCAGAGCCGGTATTTTAAAACGAATGTTAAAATATGGTGCTGTACCAAGCTTAAAACATACGGAAAACCTTATCAAACGATTTGAGAATAAAGATTTTTTGACCGAAAGAGATAAATTAAATAACTTGATATTAAATGGTTATCCGTTAAAGTGATAGGAGACAATATTATGTTAAGAAAAATAGGACTTTTTGTAAATCTTAAATTTTTGAGAATAATGCATAAGCTTAACTATAGGTATTATTTAAAGCATTTTCCATTGTATCTTAAAAAAATTGGTGTTAGGTTTTCTGGGGATATTTCCAATACGGGATTTATAGCCAGTTCGGCGAAGTTTGACTCTTTAGCGTATTCACACTTAATAGAATTAGGCGAAAATACTATTATTTCTGCAAAGGTTTTATTTTTGGTGCACGACTATTCGATAGGAACAGCAATACGTTCTGTCCGTCCTGTAACTAAAGGTAAAATGCCTCATTTCTTAAAAGAAATAAAAATAGGTAACAACTGTTTCATAGGTATCCGTTCTATTATTCTTCCGGGAACGACTATAGGAGATAATTGTATTATCGGAGCAGGAAGTGTAGTTAAAGGAAATATTCCTGCGGGTAGCATAGTTGCCGGTAATCCTGCAAAAATCATAAAAACAACAGAAGAGTATGCTTTATATCATCTTGAAAAAGGTGACTTTATAGGCGAATTGCCGGAAATTTAGTTGTAAAAACTTAAAAAAGGGTTCTGATATTTTGAATAAAACTGTAAAAAATTCGGCTGTATATTTATTCGGTACAATAGTAATGGCTCTGTTTGGCTTTGCTAATACAATGATATTGACAAGATTCTTATCTCAACAGGTTTATGCTATGTATGGTTTATTGACTACCTTTTCTACGGCAGCTACTACCTTTATTGCTTTCGGATATGATTCTGCATACACAAGATTTTATTATAAACACGGTTTGACACAGCGTCGTTTTATACTAAAATCCCTTAAGGTTCCTTGTATAATATTTTTGATTTTTATGGTGATTTTACTTGAACCAAGCAGATTTTTAATGAAATATGTATTTGGTGAGGATTTAGGATTATTTACTGTAATTATCTTAATTGGTTATATTTTCTTTTCCTTTGTAAACAGATTTACTCATCTTACCGCAAGAATGGAAGAAAGAGCTGTAAATTATGTGGCGTCAAGCTTTGTGTGTAAATTTGGCTTTGTAACCATAATATTAGCTGTGCATTTCATATTAAAAGATGTTTCTTTTAATTGGGTTGTAATTTCTTTTATGCTAAGTGCTTTTTTGGCTATTCTTATGAACATCATAGTTATTGCCAAGCTTTCTAAGAAACCTACGGAAAAAGATGATAGCTTTTCTGAAAAGGAACTATTCAAATATGGTTTTCCATATATGCTTAATAATGTATTAGTTCTTATCGTACCGGTTGTTGAGAAACTTATAATACGTGATATGGCGGGTTGGGAGGTTCTTAGCATATTTACGGCGGCTTCGATATTCCAAACAGTTGTGCTGCTTATAGTAAACACCTTGACGAATATATGGAACCCTATCGTTTACAAGCACTGTGATAATGAAGAAAAATTCAAACCGATTTTGCATATTTTTGGGTTTGTAGCGACTATTGTTACCACTTTGGGTTTAGCGGCTTGTATTTTACTTAGACGCTGGTTAGTATTGATTTTAGACAAAAGTTATTATTCAGTTTATATTATTGCTCCAACTATACTTTTTGGTGCTTGTTTTAATTTTCTTAATATAATTTATTCCGTAGGTATAAACATTAAAAAGAAAACATGGCATTTCATCATTTCACCTATATTACAAATGATAATTTCAGTCACACTATTTTATCTACTAGCTCCTAAAATGGGGCTTATAGGTGTTGCTATAGCCACACTTACAAGCATCGTTGTCAGTAAAACATATCGTATTACTGTGGGAATGCATTATTATAACAGCGGCACTTCTGAATGGAAATCTGTATTACTTTGTGCAATGGCACTCATAGCGACCATATTTACGTTGTTTTCCACTTCTTTGTTAAGCGATATAATAATTTCAGTTTTATTGATTTCGCTTATAATAGTAGTTGCGAATAAAGATTTAGTATCTCTTTGCAAAAATATGATAACTCTTATAAAGAGCAACAAGCAATAGTAATTTGTCCTGAGAATGAAAGCGAGAATGATAATGAAGAATATTATTTTGTTTGATACATCGGTGGGTACTTTAAACCACGGAGATGAAATTATAATGGAATCCTTTCTGGAAAATGCTGACGATATATTAGAAGGAAATAATGTTTTGAGATTTCCTACGCACACTCCGTGTTTCCATTTTTTTCAGCAGGTTAAAAGAAATCCCAGGTTTAAGTATGTGCAAAATGCAGACCACAAACTTATTTGCGGAACGAACCTTTTAAGCAATAAAATATATATACCATGGCATTTTTGGAATATTAATTTTTTTAATTCTTTGTGTTATAAAGGTTCTGTTCTCGTGGGAGTGGGTTCATCGGCATTTGGTGAAGATGATAAACTTTCATTTTACTCAAAAATGCTTTTCAAAAGCATTCTTTCAAAAAAGTATATACACAGCGTAAGAGATGAAAGAACAAAGAAAATTGTTGAAAAAATATGCGGTGTAGGTAGAGCTATTAATACAGGATGTCCTACTCTTTGGAAATTAACAAGGGATTTTTGCAAAGGTATTCCCGTCAAAAAAGCGGATAACGTAGTTTTTACATTATCGGATTATTCAATCGACCGAAAGAATGACCAAAGGCTTTTAAATATCTTAATTAAAAATTATAACAAAGTTTATTTTTGGCCTCAGGGAACTAAGGATAAAGCATACTTTGAATCACTTTCGGGAAGTGAAAAAGTTATAGTTATAAGCCCAACAGTAAAAGCATTTTCAAAATTGCTCAGCGAAGGCAATTTGGATTATGTAGGAACGAGACTACACGCAGGAATATATGCTATGCAGCATAAAGTAAGGTCGGTAATTTTGATGGTAGATAATAGAGCAACCGATATGTCTGCTACATATAATATCAACGCGATAAAAAGAGATGATAATAATCTTGAAAATATATTGAAACAAGATATTGTAACGAACATAAATATTGATGAAGAAAAAATAAAGGCATTTAAAGCACAATTTTTATAATCGGAGATTTTATATGCAACAACTAATTATCGGTATAGCGGGCGGAAGTGGTTCAGGTAAAACAACTTTCGCTGAAAATTTAAGAAATCATTTTCCTGATGATGCACTTATATTAAACTGTGATAATTATTATAAGAAACGCGGGAATATGTCTTTTGAAGAACGGCAAAAAATAAATTATGATGCGCCTGACTCTTTGGATATTGAGTTGCTTTTAGCACATGTTAAAGGTCTTATGGGGCAAAGCGAAATAGAGTGTCCTGTTTATGATTTTTCCCGTCACAAGCGAAGCGAAAAGACTGTAACGATTTCACCTAAACCCATAATAATCATAGATGGAATACTGATTTTTCATTATCCTGAACTTCTAAAACTAATAGATATAAAGATTTTTGTTGATGTGGACTCGGATGTACGGCTTTTAAGGCGTCTGCTTAGGGATGTTAAGGAACGGGGCAGAAATTTAAACGATATATCAAGACAATATCTTGAAACCGTAAAACCTATGTATGATAAATATGTAGAACCTACAAAAGCCTTTGCGGATATTATTATAAAGGATGCGCGAGATACCAAAATGCTTGGTTCAGTATTATCGTTCATATCTGAGAAAAGAGGAATATAAAATGAGTTTATTTAAAGACAAAACATTACTTATTACCGGTGGCACCGGTTCTTTTGGAAATGCAGTATTAAATAGGTTTTTAAGAACAGATATCGGCGAAATCCGTATTTTTTCAAGAGATGAGAAAAAACAGGACGATATACGTCATGAATTTCAGGCTAAAATGCCCGAAGTAGCAAATAAAATTTCCTTTTATATCGGCGATGTAAGAGATTTAGCATCGGTTAAAAACGCTATGCATGGTGTAGATTACATATTCCATGCCGCCGCATTAAAGCAGGTGCCTTCCTGCGAATTTTTTCCTGTAGAAGCGGTAAAAACCAATGTACTTGGTACCGATAACGTACTTACCGCCGCTATAGACGAAGGGGTTAAAAGCGTAATTTGTCTTTCTACCGATAAGGCGGCGTACCCTGTTAATGCTATGGGTACAAGCAAGGCTATGATGGAAAAGGTTGTGGTTGCAAAATCACGTACCGTTTCGCCTGACAAGACTAAAATCTGCTGTACCCGTTACGGTAACGTAATGTGTTCAAGAGGCAGTGTTATACCTCTTTGGATTGAACAGATAAAGCAGGGCAACCCCATTACCATAACCGAACCTTCGATGACAAGATTTATTATGAGTCTTGATGAAGCGGTTGACCTTGTGCTTTTTGCTTTTGAACGTGGGGTCAGTGGTGATATTCTTGTTCAAAAGGCTCCAGCATGTACTATTGAAACCCTTGCTAAAGCTGTTACAGAACTCTTTAATCCTGATACCGAAATAAAGGTTATAGGAATCCGTCACGGTGAAAAAATGTACGAAACTCTACTTACAAATGAAGAGTGCGCCACCGCTATCGATATGGGTGACTTTTACCGTGTGCCAAGTGATAACAGGGGATTAAATTACGATAAATACTTTAAAGACGGTGATACCGAGCGCAATCCCTTAACCCTTTTTGATTCAAACAATACAAAACTTTTAGATGTTGAACAGGTTAAAGAAAAATTGCTTTCACTCAAATATATCAGAGACGAACTTAAAAATTTTGAGGAGAAAAAATAGTGCTTACTGTTTTGCAAAAGGGAATTATACAGCTAGTACGAAGCGGTATAAAAAATGAAAAATTATCTTTGCCTGAGAATTTAAATCCTGAGCATATTTATAATTTTGCCGTAGCACATAAAGCTTTTAACATCATTTATAACGGTGCTGTTTTATGTGGCATTGATAAGGAACTTGAACCTATGAAAAAATTGCTATCGGGTTCACTGAAAGAAATTTCAATTGATGCTACTCAGCAGAGAGAGTATGAAAAAATTAGGGAAGTTTTTGAAAAGAATGGTATAGATTATATGCCTCTTAAAGGTATGTCAACTAAATGGTTGTATAAGTATCAATATATGCGTTCAATGAATGATATAGATATACTTATCAGAAATAGCCAATATAAAAAAATCGGCGAATTGATTTCCGAAATGGGATATAGTTTCTGGCACGAGAGCAACCATGATTATGTATGGCAAAAAAAAGGCACCTTAGTACTAGAACTACATAAATTTCTTATTTCCTCCCCATATACTGAATTTTGCGAATATTTTGAAGACAGCTGGAAGAATGCCAAAAAAGTAGGCAATGTTTTTGAATACGTTATGTCAAAAGAAGATGAATTTATATATATTTTCACTCATTTTACGGCTCACTATAAGTCGGGAGGTATTGGTATAAAACAACTGTCGGATATATATATGTTTCGTAAAAATAATAATCTTGATGAGGATTATCTATCTAAAGAATTTAAGAAATTGGGTATTGATAAATTCTATAATAATATTGTAGATGTTGTTTCGGTATGGTTTGAAGATAAAGAATCTACTTCTGTAACGGATGAGATTTCGCTCTATATATTAAGGAGTGGCGCATATGGTCTTAGTGATATAGAGAAAAGCTATGCTGTGCTTAGAAATAGGGTGCAACATCCGTGTACAAAAAAAATAACCAAAATATATATGTTTTTTAAGCATATATTTCCTTCTCATAATGCAATGGCAATACAGTATAAAATATTAAATAAATACGCGATATTATTGCCGGTTATGTGGGTTGTACGTTGGATAAAAGGTATTATTTTTAAACCTAAAAATATTAAAAGACTTGCAAATGAATTTAATAATATTAATGAAAATAAAATTTCACAGATAAAGCAACATTTGAAGCAAGTAGGTCTTGAGATTGTTTTTAAGGAGCAGTAACCTATGAAGATACTTATAACCGGTGCAAAGGGTTTTGTAGGTAAAAATCTTTGCGCTGCCCTTAATAATATTAAAGAGGGAAAAGACAGAACGCACCCCGAAATTAAAATTGATGAAATTTATGCTTTTGATATAGATTCTGATGCTGAAATTTTGGAGGAAGGCTGTAAAAACGCCGACTTTGTATTTAACCTTGCAGGAGTAAACCGTCCTCAAAGCGAGGAAGAGTTTATGCAGGGTAATTTTGGTTTTGCGTCTTTGCTTCTTGACACTCTTAAGAAGTATCATAATACCTGTCCCATTATGCTTTCCAGCTCGGTGCAGGCCACACTTGAGGGCAGATATAACGGTCCCTACGGTCAGAGCAAGAAAGCAGGCGAAGATTTATTCTTTAGCTATAGCAAAGACACAGGCGCAAAGGTGCTCATATACCGTTTCCCAAATCTTTTCGGCAAATGGTGCAGACCTAATTACAACAGCGCCGTTGCTACCTTTTGCAACAACATTGCAAACGATTTACCTATTACGGTAAATGACCCTGCCGTAGAGCTGACCTTACTTTATATAGATGATTTAGTAGATGAAATGCTTTTATGCCTTGAGGGTAAGGAACATAGGGACGGAAAGTTCTGCGTTGCTCCCGTTACCCATAAGGTAACCTTAGGCAAAATAGTAGAACTGCTAAGCAGCTTTAATGAACAACCTAAAACCCTTATTATGCCCGAAATGCCAAAGGGCAGTTTTGAAAAGAAGCTTTATTCTACATATCTTTCTTATTTGCCGAAAGACAAGGTTGCATTTCCTCTTAAAATGAATGTAGATGACCGAGGCTCTTTTACTGAACTTTTAAAAACCGTATCCTGCGGTCAGTTTTCTGTTAATATATCAAAACCCTCTATAACTAAAGGACAGCACTGGCATAATACAAAATGGGAATTTTTCATTGTCGTATCGGGTGAGGCGCTTATACAACAGAGAAAAATCGGCTCTGACGAGGTGCTTAATTTTAAAGTTAGCGGAGAAAAGATTGAGGCGGTACATATGCTGCCGGGTTACACTCATAATATTATAAATTTGAGCGACACAAAAGACCTTGTGACACTTATGTGGGCAAATGAACAGTTTGAGCAAAATCATCCCGATACTTTTTTTGAGGTGGTAGAATAATGAATAAGTCATTTAAAAACAACGGAAAATTGAAACTTCTTATTATTGTGGGTACACGTCCTGAAATAATAAGACTTGCTGCCGTAATTAATAAGTGCAGAGAGTATTTTGACACTATACTTGCCCATACGGGTCAGAATTATGATTACAACCTTAATGGTGTGTTTTTTAAGGATTTAAAACTTGCCCAGCCTGATGTTTATATGGAAGCCGTAGGTAATGACCTTGGCGAAACCATGGGTAATATTATTGCAAAATCCTATCAGCTTATGGTAGAAATTAAGCCTGATGCCGTTCTTGTTCTGGGTGATACCAACTCATGCCTTTCTGTTATCGGCGCAAAGAGACTACATATTCCGATTTTCCATATGGAAGCAGGTAACAGATGTAAAGATGAATGTCTGCCTGAGGAAACCAACAGAAGAATTGTTGATATTATTTCAGATGTTAATCTTGCATATAGTGAGCATGCCCGCCGTTATCTTGCTGATTGCGGTCTTCCAAAAGAGCGAACCTACGTAACCGGTTCGCCAATGGCAGAGGTTCTGCATAATAATCTCGAAGAAATTAGGACCAGTGATATACACGAAAGACTTGGACTTGAAAAGGGTAAATATATACTTCTTTCTGCGCACAGAGAGGAAAATATTGATACCGATAAGAACTTTAACAGCCTATTTAGCGCTATTAATAAAATGGCTGAAAAGTATGATATGCCAATACTTTATTCTTGTCATCCACGAAGTAAAAAACGTCTTGAAATTAGCGGATTTAAGCTTGACAAGAGAGTAATTCAGCATGAACCCTTAGGCTTCCGTGATTATAACTGTTTGCAGATGAACGCATTTGCCGTTGTTTCTGATAGCGGAACCTTGCCCGAGGAAAGCAGTTTCTTTACAAGTATAGGCAATCCTTTCCCTGCGGTATGTATCCGTACCTCTACCGAGCGCCCTGAGGCACTCGATAAAGCTTGTTTTGTGCTTGCAGGCATTGATGAAATGAGTTTGCTTCAGGCTGTTGATACGGCTGTTCTCATGAACGAAAACGGAGATTTCGGAATTCCCGTTCCTGATTACGTTGAAGAAAACGTTTCCTCTAAGGTTGTAAAAATTATTCAGTCTTATACAGGCGTTGTAAATAAGATGGTCTGGAGAAAAGAATAATGATAAAAAAGAAGACTCGTCAGAGTCTTCTTTTTTTCTATACGATTATTTGTAAAAGGGAATAAAGCATTATTAAAATGTTTAAATACTTGCAGTTTTACGAAATTCGCGTGGCGTTTTTTGAGTTTGCTCAAAAAAGATTTTTCTAAAATAGGCGGCATTTCCAAAGCCAAGTTTAGTGCTTATTTCTTCAATAGACATATCTGTAGTAATTAACAGTTCACAAGCCATCTTTACTATTATTTTATGTTTTGCCGTTACGGGAGTGTGCCCTCTTACTAATTTAAACGCTTCATAAAGCTCAGTTTGGTTTGTCTGGCAATATCGAGCAATATCCGGAGCTTTGCAGTGAATATTTTCATGCATATATTCTTCCGCCTTTTCAACAATATGGTATTTTCGCCCCTGTGGTATGTAAATCATTTTTTCACTTAATATACCAAGTAGTTGGTAAAAAAGTCCAACTGACTGCAAATTAACGCTTTTATACCGATACAGCATTTTGTTTAGCTTTATTGCGGCATTAAATGGACTGATTATCTGAGGCTCAAACATTATATTGTTTTGAAGTGGTAAGGACTTAAAAGCATATGAATCGAAATGTACAATTCCGTTATCGCCAACATTCCAGTATGAGCGATATCTAAAATGCTTCGGTAAATAGAAAAAATCACCCTTTTTTATGGTAAAGGTATATTTTTCTGAAACTATATTACCGTACCCCTCACGCATATATCCAATATAATGATATTCTATTCCGTGACTGTTATCGTAGTGCCTCAGCGCGTTAAAACAAAATTGAGTAAAAATAAAGTCGTCGGAGAATAGTGGATTATTCATTAGGAATTCCCTCACAATTTTGAAGAATAATGTATGTTTTATTGTATAATAGTATATTTGATTGTATTTGTCAATGATTTATAATTCAATTATAAGTAAGTATAATTATTTAGCAATAAAAAAGTAAGGAGATATAGTATGAGTTGTTTAAAAATTGAAGCAAAAGAATATTTGGAGAGAGTAAATAAACTAAGAGCAGAAATGTCTAAAAATGGTATAGATTTAGTGGTGGGATTTTCAAATTTACTTGAAATCGCCATAGTTCGTTATTACTGTGGTTTTGCGCCGGTAAATGAAAGTTCTGCTATAGTAATTCCTTCCGACGGCGAAGTGATTGTTTGTAGCGGTCAGGCATCATACGACTACTGCCTTGTGCAAAACGCTTTACCAGAAAGCCGTATTGCAATACTACCTGAGATAGGTGAGGTTAGCGGATTTGAATATGACACTGAGGGTCAGTTAGACTTTGAAGAATTATTTAAACAAGTAAAGGTGGCTCATCCCAGTATAAAGAAAATTGGTTTTATCGGAAGACTTATTTTCCCGTATTTGTTAATTGGTTTTTCCTGTTTTTTGAGTTGAAAGAATTTACTTTAGGAAGACTTCAATATGAGGTGTATCCTTTTGGATATGATGAGTATACATACGAAAACTTTAAGCTTAAAAAGGGTGACAGAGTATATTCTTGCCATATTCCTGCAAATGGAAAGCTTACTGAAGATATGTGCATATAGATTATTATAAAAAGGTTCATTTTCCGGGTATTACCTTAATAGGAGCTCATACTGATGCAAGGCCTTTATATAATTCAAGTAGCGGTTGGTTTACCCATAGAGATGATATAAATGCGGTAATGAAGCTGTGCGCGGGAAAACGTCTTGACCTTCTCGGTATGATTAAGGAAACCTATTCACCTGAGGAGTGTGTGCAGGTATATCAACGGCTGATAAATGACAAGAATTTCCCAACAGTCGTTCAGTTTGACTGGAGGAATCTATAGTGGAAAAAGTAAAAATTGCTCAGATAGGCATTGGACACGACCACGCGCCTATGATATTTTCAAGTTTAACTAAGCAATCGGATATTTTTGAAGTTGTAGGTTACTATTTGCCTGACGGAGAGGCTGAACGATATTCTGAAAAATTAGAATGTTTTAATGGATATAAAAAGCTGACTATCGAGGAAATTATGGAAAATCCGGAAGTTACTGCGGTCACCATAGAAACTGAAGAGGCGAATCTTAGCAGCTATGCACTAATGGCTGCCAATTACGGAAAGCACATCCATATGGATAAGCCAGGTGGTATGAATACCTCTGAATTTGAAGAACTGATAGAAACTGCAAGAGCAAAAAAGCTTATATTTCATATGGGATATATGTACAGATATAATCCTGAGATAATGAAGCTTATGAGTGATGATGGCAGGGAAGAACTTGGAGAAATTATTTCTGTGGAGACTCATATGAACGGTATATACCCGGATACTCCCGAAAAAAGACAATGGCTTAACCAGTTTCCCGGCGGAAATATGTTTTTCCTTGGTTGCCATATGATTGACGTAATTTTGAATTTGCAGGGAATTCCGGATAAAATTACATCATTTAACAAATGTAGCGGAGCGGAAGGTGTGACGTCAGAGGATTTTGCAATGGCGGTGCTTGAATATCCCCATGGTACTTCATTTGTAAAAGCGAATGCCAGGGAAGTAATCGGCTATCGCAGAAGACAAATAGTTGTTTGTGGTTCGAAAAAGACTGTAGAAATTAAGCCTGTGGAACTTTATTATAAAGAAGGCCTTCGTACGAAGGTGTATGAATATAAGTCTGCGGGAGAGAAAGAAGAAATTAGTGAATTCTTTGACCGTTATGACACAATGATGGCTTCTTTTGCCGAAATGGTACGCGGCGATAAGGAAAATCCTTGGAGTTATGATTATGAGTTAATACTTTATCGGTGTATTATGAAGGCTTGCGGCATATAAAAAAATAAAACGGTGTAACCCTTAAAAAAGGTTACGCCGTTTTTGTATAATGAAAACCACAATTTAAGCGACGGGTTTTGGTTTTCTTTTATTAAAATTCTGCAGAGCCGGTAGTTCTTGGGAAGGGGAGAACGTCGCGGATATTTGAAATACCGGTAACGTACATTATAAGTCTTTCAAAGCCAAGACCGAATCCGGCGTGTTTTGCACCGCCAAAACGGCGGAGGTCGAGATACCAACCGTATTCTTCCTCTGTGCCGCCGATTTCTTCAATACGGCGAAGCAGTAAGTCAAGGCGTTCTTCACGCTGACTTCCACCGATGATTTCACCAATGCCGGGAACCAAGCAGTCAACAGCGGCAACGGTCTTTCCGTCATCGTTAAGGCGCATGTAAAATGCCTTGATTTCCTTGGGATAATCAGTAACAAAGAGAGGCTTTTTGAATACTTCTTCTGTCAAGTATCTTTCGTGCTCACTTTGTAAATCACAACCCCATTCAACCTTATATTCAAATTTATGGCCGCTTTTTTGCAGGATGTCAATAGCCTCGGTATAGGTGACGGTGGCAAATTCGGAATCAATAACGTTTCTGAGTTTGTCCTTTAAGCCTTTTTCAAAATGAGCCTCGAAGAAGTCAAGCTCACTCTGGCAATTATCGTAAATATAGGAAAGAACATATTTGAGCATATCACGGGCAAGCTCCATATCATCCTGAAGGTCAGCAAAAGCAATTTCAGGCTCTATCATCCAGAACTCAGCAGCGTGACGGGCAGTATAGGACTTTTCGGCTCTAAAGGTCGGTCCAAAGGTGTAAACCTTGCCGAAAGCCATAGCCATAGCCTCGGCCTGAAGCTGACCGGAAACGGTAAGACTTGTGCCCTTCGAGAAGAAATCCTGAGAATAATCAACAGCACCGTCTTCAGTAAGGGGAGGATTGCCAACGTCAAGGGTGGTAACTCTGAACATTTCACCGGCGCCCTCAGCATCGCTTGTGGTGATAAGGGGAGTGTGAGCGTAAACGAAGCCGCGTTCATTAAAGAATTTGTGAATAGCGTAAGCGGCTACAGAACGTACTCTGAAAGCGGCAGAAAATGTATTGGTACGGGGACGAAGATGCTGAATAGTGCGAAGATACTCAAGTGAGTGACGCTTTTTCTGTAAAGGATAATCAGGTGTTGAAGCTCCCTCTACGGTGATTTTATCAGCCTGAAGTTCAAATGGCTGTTTCATTTCGGGGGTAGCTACGAGTTTGCCTGTGACACAAATAGCAGAGCCAACGTTAAGTGCAGAAATTTCAGCAAAGTTAGAAATATTATCTTCGCCGTAAACTACCTGCAAATTAGAAAAACAGGAGCCGTCGTTAAGTTCAATAAAACTAATATTTTTTGAGTTTCTCGAAGTTTTTATCCAGCCGCATACAGTGATTTCACTGCTGTTAAAAACATCGGGTGTTTTAAATAAAGATACAATTTCTGTGCGTTTCATACATACATCTCCTAAAAAATACACATATATGAATATTATACACTCTTTTTTTCAAAAGGTCAATTTTAACTTGATATATTTTTATATATATTTTATAATATTATTACTTTAATCTTTAAATTTGGAGTTTACGATGACCGATAATCAGTTTTTAGAACTTAGAAAAGATATAATAAGAAAAGAATTTTCTAATCTTAATGAACGTCAGTTAGAGGCAGTTACTACTGCAAATGGCCCTGTTTTAGTTCTTGCGGGTGCAGGAAGCGGAAAAACCACAGTGCTTGTTAACCGGATTTTGTATCTCGTCAAATACGGTGATGCATATAACAGCGATATAGTGCCTTTTTTCAGCGACGGCGATTTAAAAGCAATTTATGAATATAAAGACGGCGTCTCCGGTATTTTCCCGAGTGAGCTTTTATCGGTAGGGGCGGTACCTGCCTATAATATTTTGGCTATTACCTTTACTAATAAAGCTGCAGGGGAACTTAAAGAGAGAATAGAAGCTAAGCTTGGAAGTGATGCTGACGGTATTTGGGCTGGCACTTTCCATAGTATTTGCGGAAAGATTTTAAGAAGATTTGCGAATCTTCTAGGTTATGATTCTCATTTTACGATATACGATACCGATGACCAAAAAAGAGTAGTAAAGGAAATTATAAAAAGCCTTAATGTTGACGATAAGGCTTTTCCTGTAAAGTCGGTGCTATCTGAAATATCTTCGGCAAAGGATAAGCTTTTAAATTGTGCTGATTACAGAAATGCCGCAGGATATGACTACAGGAAAAAGGTTATTGCTGATATTTATGAAGCGTATACCTCTGCGTTAAAAGAAGCTAACGCTATGGACTTTGACGATATGATAGTAAATACCGTAAAGTTATTGAACGAAAATGCCGAGGTTGCTGATTATTACCGAAACAAATTCAAATATGTTTTAGTGGACGAGTATCAGGATACAAACTATGCACAGTATGTTCTTGTTAAAACTCTGGCAAAAGGGGAAAACAATATCTGTGTTGTGGGCGACGATGACCAGAGTATTTACCGTTTCAGAGGCGCAACAATAGAAAATATATTAAACTTTGAAGACGAATATGAGGATGCAAAGGTAATTCGCCTTGAACAAAATTACCGTTCCACCACTCATATTCTTGATGCGGCTAATGCAGTTATAAAGAATAATAAAGGTAGAAAAGGAAAAAACCTTTGGACTGATAACGGCGATGGTGAGCCTATAAGGGTACATACCGCCGAAGACCAGATTGAAGAGGCAAGATATGTCGCAGATTGCGTTTTCGACGATATACGAAATGGAGGCAAGGCTTCTTCTCACGCTGTGCTTTACCGTATGAATGCTCAGTCTGCCGCCCTTGAAAACGTTTTTGCAAGAAGCGGTGTCCTTTATACAGTAGTGGGCGGTACACGCTTCTTTGACCGTAAGGAAATCAAAGATATTGTTTCATATTTGCAGGTTGTTAATAATCCAAGTGATACATTAAGGCTTAAAAGAATTATTAATGAACCCAAAAGAGGAATAGGCGAAGCGACTCTAAAGGCGGCTACGGAAATTTCCGAAACTCTGGGCATTTCGCTTTTTGAGGTTTTGAGCAACGCCGATAATTACGCGCCTTTAATGAGAAGTGCTGCTAAATTAAAGAGCTTTACTGATATGATAAAGTCTTTTATTGAGCTTAGTGAGAATGTATCTATTAACGAGCTTTGCGAAACCGTTATCAGTGAAAGCGGTTATATGGCTATGCTGGTGGCTCAAGGCGAAACCGAGCAGGACAGAATAGAAAACATAAAGGAACTTTCCAGTTCAATCGTTCAGTATGAGCTTGAAAATGACAAGCCTACCCTTAGCGGTTTTCTTGAGGAAATTGCCCTTGTAAGCGATATTGATGCTTATGATAACAGCGATGACCGTGTGGTAATGATGACGGTACACAGCGCTAAGGGACTTGAGTTTGACAATGTTTACCTTATAGGTTGGGAAGAAGGGGTTTTCCCAGGAAACCAGTCAATTTATGCAGGACCGTCTGAAATAGAGGAAGAACGGCGCCTCGCTTACGTAGCTATAACCAGAGCCAAGAAAAAACTTCATATCACAAACGCTTATACCCGTATGCTTTACGGACAAACTAACCGTAATCTGCCCTCACGTTTCTTAAAGGAAGTACCGGAAAAGCTTTGTAAGTTCAGCGGAATGAAACCTCAGGCAGAAGTACGACATACTATCGACACCCCGTCATTTTCGTCAAGTTTTCATAAAAACGTCACCTTTACTTCTGCACCAAAGCAGACAAAGGTAAATGAAAATATTTATAAAGTGGGTATGAAAGTTGAGCATAAGACCTTTGGTAAGGGAGAAATTTTGAAAACTGTACCTATGGGAAGTGATATATTACTCGAAATTAAATTCGAGCAGGTAGGACTAAAAAAAATAATGGCAGGTTTTGCAAAATTAAAAATTATTTAATATATTAGGACTAATTCTCTTGTATAATAAACAAAGATAAGTTTATCAGGAGTGAATACAATGATACAAAATAAGGCTGTAAAGTCTACTGCGCTTGCTTTATTAAAGGGAAATTGGGCAAATGCGGTTTTTGCAGGTATAGCACCCGTAGCGACGGCTGTAATAATATTTTTGGCAGGTTCTTTATTGGACTTGCCAATTGGCACCTTTTCGGGTATAATAGTAGTTATAGCATTACTTTTTATTTTAAGTCCGCTTAATATGGGTGTGCTAAGATATTTCTGGCGTATGTCTAATGAATGTAAAGACTCGCCTGTAGAGATTTTTTATTATTTTTCGTCCCTTAGCGCTTACAGAAGGGTTATGAATTTTAATATCAAAATCACGTTTAGAGTTATTTTAGGCGCTGTAATTTTTTCTTTACCTGCTACGGTGGTTGCAACCATTACATCTGAAAGCTTTTATGAGTTTATCGGCTCTGCAACGCCGCTTTGGGTGTTAAGTTTTAAAACTCTGGTGGTTATTCTGCAGATTGCCGGATATATTGCTACAGTAGCCTATTTAATAAGTCTTTATTTACCCGCCTTTCTTATGGTAGCAAATGAGGATATGACTGCTGACGAATGTATAAGGCATGGAATAAAAATAGGTCGATATACCAAGG
Organism: Oscillospiraceae bacterium; assembly: GCA_015065585.1. GTDB lineage: Bacteria > Bacillota > Clostridia > Oscillospirales > Acutalibacteraceae > SIG607. The sequence goes on along the minus strand of SVQC01000002.1, from coordinate 53,080 downwards.
TTAAATTTGCCAATATTGTGTTTTCATATATTGGCTGGATTATATTGACAATACTTGCTGTTCCTTGTTTATTTACTATGCCTTATCTACTTATGTCCTACGTGGTTTCCTGCCGCTTTTTAGTCGCCAGACACAATATGCTTGCGGATAAGATAAACGGAGTTCCTAAACACGAAATTTAAGGGGAAGTTATAATGAAATCTACAGTAAAATTTACGGTTTATTATTTAATAGCTTTTGTGATTTTTATAGTTAATTTAGGCTTCTTTGTGGGCGACCAGATGTTTTTCAGCATAAACGATTTACCAAAGGCTTTAGAGGGGGAGAGCGCTTCTTATTCCGCCTTTTCTCCCGACCTTAAAAAAGTTGCTGAATGTTATACTGTAAATACTCCTGAGGGAAGTGCCGTAAGGGTAGAACTCGTTACCTATGACGATAATGTTAACGTTGCCGACAGAAAAAATATTTATTGGGAAGTAGGTAAAGAGACCGTTATTATAGGCTGGGTGGATTCAAATACTATAACCATTGACTCAAAAACCTTAGACCTTAGCCGCAATCAGACCTATGACTGTAGAAAGATGGCTTCATTCGGTCAAATTTGGTAATATGCTATGAACGGAAATGGAGAATATTTTTTCTGTTTCTGTTCTTTTTTTGTGAGGGAAATATGCAAAAAAATAGTGAAATTATTTTAGAAATAACCGATATTACGTCTGATGGTAACGGTGTGGGAAGATATGAAGGAATAGCTGTTTTTGTGCCTCAGAGTGCTGTGGGCGACGTTTTAAAGGTACATATAGTAAAGGTTAAGAAGAATTATTGCTTTGGCAAAATTGTTGAGATTATAAAACCGTCGGATAAAAGAAGCAATAACGACTGCGATATCTTTAATAAATGCGGCGGCTGTGTTTACCGTCATATTAATTATACCGCCGAGGCAGAGCTAAAGCAAAGAACAGTTGAAGAAACAATGAAACGAATAGGCTCGGTTTTCGCCCCGTGCGAAAAAATTATTAAGGGGGACTTTATGCGCTACCGCAATAAAGCGCAGTTTCCTGTAACATCGGAAGGTAGTGTGGGCTTTTTTGCCGTTCATTCTCATAGAGTAATTGCTTGTGAGGACTGTTTACTGCAACCCATGGAATTTCGCAGTATATCAAAAATTTTTGAGCAATTCATAAAGAACTTTTCTATATCGGTTTACTCGGAAGAAACAGGTAAAGGTCTTGTTCGCCATCTGTATTTAAGAAAGGGCGAAAAAACGGGAGAATTGATGGTTTGCATTGTTATAAACGGCGAAAAACTTCCCCATAGCGATGCTTTGATAAACGCTCTTAAAAACGAAGTAGGCAATAACCTTAAAACTGTAGTTCTTAACGTAAATACTAAAAAAACTAATGTTATTTTAGGCGAGAAAAATATCACTCTTTATGGTGAAGGGTATATTACTGATATTCTTTGCGAAAACAAAATAAGAATTAATCCTTTGTCCTTTTATCAGGTCAACAGAAATATGGCTGAGGTCCTTTACCAAAAGGCTCAGGAATACGCCGAAGCAGATGGCAAAAAGGTGCTTGACCTTTACTGCGGCGCGGGTACAATCGGTCTTTCCTTTGCTAAAAAAGCCGAAAGTATAATTGGTGTTGAGATAGTAGAGCAGGCTGTAAAGGATGCTCAGTTTAATGCAAAAATAAACGACATAAATAATGCGCGGTTTATATGCGCTGATGCAAAAGAAGCGGCTGTCAGATTGAAAGATGAAAACATCAAAACTGATGTTGTGATTCTTGACCCGCCGAGAAAAGGCTGTGAAGATAAGCTTCTCGATATTGTTGCTAATGACTTTGCACCGGAAAGAATCGTTTATGTTTCCTGCGACCCTGCAACATTGGCAAGAGACTGCAAAATTTTAGCGACTTTTGGATATAGGGTTTTAAAATACACTCCCGTTGACATGTTTCCGAGAACAGCTCACGTTGAAACGGTAGCGCTACTATGCAAAAATGCTAATTAAAGGAGAAAAATATGCAAAATAGCGGCAATAAAACGGTTGCTTTTAATAAAGCGGCTGTTCGTGTCGGCAAAGGTAACGGCTGCCCTCATTATAAAAAATGCGGCGGCTGTCATTTGCAGAATATGACTTATGATGAACAGCTTAAATATAAGCAGATTAAATGCATAAAACTGTTGGGTAAATTTTGTCGAGTTAAAGAAATTATGGGCATGGAAAATCCAATTCACTATCGGTGTAAGGTTCAAGCTGCTTTTTCGAAGGACCGTTCGGGCATAATTTCGGGTGTTTATCAGTCTTCAACCCACAAAATTGTACCAATTGATTCCTGTCTTATTGAAGACAGCAAGTGCGATGAGATTATTGTTACTATACGAAAGCTTTTAAAGTCTTTTAAATTAAAGCCCTTTAACGAAAATGAAATGACCGGCTTTTTAAGACACGTTTTAATTCGTAAAGGCTTTTACACCGGTCAGATTATGGTGGTACTTGTAACGGGCACACCCGTTTTCCCGTCAAGCCGTTCCTTTATTAACGCTTTACTTCAAAGGCATCCCGAAATAACTACTATAGTGCAAAATATTAATAACAAGTTTACAAGTCTTGTTTTGGGTGAAAAGAATATAATTCTTTATGGCAACGGATATATCGAGGATACGATTTTTGATTTTAAATTCCGCATATCTCCACGCTCGTTTTATCAGGTAAACCCTGAAATGACCTCCGTGCTTTATGGTAAAGCTGTTGAATATATGGAGCTTACAGGCAAGGAAACGGTAATTGATGCATATTGCGGTACGGGTACTATCGGTATTATCGCTTCCAAGTACGCAAGGCAGGTAATAGGTGTTGAAGTGAATAATGATGCGGTACGGGATGCCAGATTTAATGCTAAGCAAAACGGTATAAAAAATATAAAATTTTATACTGCCGATGCAAGTGATTTTATGCTGGAAATGGCAAACGCAGGTGAAAATGCCGATGTTCTTATTATGGACCCGCCACGTGCGGGAAGTGATGAAAAATTTATGTCATCGGTAATTTCTCTTTCTCCAAAGCATGTGGTGTATGTCTCTTGTAATCCCGAAACCCTTGCCCGTGATTTAAAGTATTTTACCCGTCACGGCTATAGTATCCGCAAAATTCAACCTGTCGATATGTTTCCGCATACAAATCATGTAGAGTGCTGTGTGCAACTATGTCGCACTTAGTATTCAGAGATATAAATCTCATGCGAGATTTTTGGTATGTTCTATTTATAACAAACATAGTGAAAACGCTATAAGCAAATTTGCTTATAGCGTTTCTTTTGGATGATTATGATGGAAGATATTCCTTAAAGTGATGTTATTGTTAGCTTGACATTTTTATTATGTAAAACTTTCATTCTGCATAAGATTTTAGCTTAATTTATCTTAAAAATTTTTTAATCTGTCTTTTGAATTTATTGATTTTGTACTTCCAATAGTATTGTGGAAAGCAATATAAAAAGTAATTACACTCATCACAACATATTTCATACTCGGGATGTTCTCCGTTTCCTAGACATTTTTTGCCTTGCCAACTTGGTGTGAGTGGTGTTCCGGTTATATCGATTATTTGTTTTTTCAAAATTATTCTACCTCACAATAAAAAAGCACACCCCGAAGGATGTGCCGAAAAAGTGTTTCCCTCGGTTTCGCTACCACACTACACCGATAAATATCCGCAAGGGAATAAAGAGAGAACACCTTTTACCAAGGTAGTATCTCCCCTCACGGATATAAAAATTTATCGCATAAAAAACTGTAGTGTGGTATGTCCGTATTTTATCATATTATATTACGAAAGTAAAGTGGCTTTTTAAAATGTTTTTATATAACTTGTGTGTATTGTCGGCATGGTATTTGAAAATAAAAAAGCACACCCAGAAGGATGTGCCGAAAATTAGTTTTTGTTCGCGTATTGCTGCACGAATGGCTTTATATGGAAATAGGAGTATAACACCCTTTGTTATGTTATGCTGTATCGCTATATAGGAAAAGCACTGTCTACAAAAGTTTTAATATACAGATATTTTCACTATCTATGCGGAGAATGTTGTTTTCAGGAGCGTTACCGAAAATAACCTGATGGTTTTTAAATTCGTCGGGTATTTCAACAAATGCGTCATCGCACCAACGATTTACGGCTACAAGAATAGCGTTTTTACCGTCAAGACTTTCGCGGATATAGGCAATATGTCCCATATTAGCGTAAACCGGAATAAACTTTCCGGCGGCAAAGCAAGAGTTTTCTTTTCTTAATCTTCCCAGCATCTTATAAAACTCTAATAGCTCGCTGTTTTCATTACCCCACGGATAAGTTTTACGGCAAAAGGGGTCGCCAAAGCCTTCAACACCTGCCTCATCTCCATAATAAAGAGAGGGAACACCGGGGAGGGTATACTGAAGGGTGGCGGCAAGCCTTAAAAATTTTACGGCTCTGTTATATTCTTCACTGGTCAGCTTCTGCTTTGACTGCCAATTTCTATCACCTGATAGGTTATTAGTATTAGCGAGTCGTGTCAAAATTCGGGCGGTATCATGGGTGCCGATATGATTCATAAGAAGACTGATACTCTGAGGCGGATAATTTTCGGTAATATCGAGCACCAAATCAATAAGCTTTCGCGAACTTTCTCCCATTAAAAATTCAATAATTGCCTCGGAAAAAGGATAGTTCATAACCGAATCAAGCTGTTTGCCTCTTAAATAGCGCCTTCTTACACCTTGGCTTATTTTATTGGTTGCATCCTCCCACACTTCACCTAAAAGAAAAGCTTCCTTATCGGCGGTTTTTACGGCTTTTCTTATGTTGTCAAGGAAGGCATCGGGAAGCTCGTCGGCAACGTCAAGCCGCCAACCACGAACGCCTTTTTTAATCCAATATCCGATAACACCCTTTTCGCCTGTTATAAAATCGGTAAAACAAGGGTCGTTCTCTTTTGTTTCGGGTAGTGAAGAAATGCCCCACCAACTGCTATAGGAATGAGGGAAATCAGTAAAATTGTACCAAGAATAATACGGACTGCTCTGACTATTGAAAGCGCCGTTACTTTCGTATCGGTTTTTCTTATTGAAATAAATACTGTCATCACCCGTATGGGAAAAAACACCGTCAAGAATAACCGAGATACCGTATTTTTTTGCTTCGTTGCAGAGTTCTTCAAGGTCATTTTCTGTACCGAGCAGGGGGTCAATCTTAAAATAATCAGCGGTATTATAACGGTGATTAGAATGGGCTTCAAAGATAGGGTTCAAATAGATTGCCGTTACAGAAAGGCCGGCAAGATAACCGAGCTTTTCGGTTATACCTTTAAGGTCCCCACAAAAATAATCGTTACCAAGAGAATTTGAAGTGTCGTTTTGCTCATGCTGAGGCATGGCATCCCAGTCGTTTTGTATGTAACGGTCGGAGGGAATGTTACTTTTATCGGTACCGCTTTTATAAAATCTATCGGGGAAAATCTGGTAAATAGTGCCGCCTTTGAGCCAGTCGGGAGTTTTAAAATCCTTATCATAAACCGTTAACTGCCAAGGATGAATTTCCTTTGAAACTATACCGAGAGAGTGTTTATCACGACTTATATAAAACTGACCGTAATCGCTGTCATAACTAAAATAATACCAATAAAGTCCTTCGTCAAAGGAAATATTGATACCGTAAAAGCGGTAATCTTCAAGCCAATCTTCTGGTTCAAGGTTATATCTAACATAATCGTCGGTACCGTCTTTATTTACAAAAAGAAATACGTTATGCACCTTTGCATCTTTATGCAGCAGAACTTTTAGCCCCAGAGAAAACTCTGAGGCTACGGCACCGTAAACGGATTTATAAAGTCTGTTTCGTGAGTCAAAGGGATAGTACTGCATAAAATTTTCCTTACTTTAAAGGTTTAATGTTCCAGATGTTTTTAGCATAGTCGTCAATGGAACGGTCGGCGGCAAATTTGCCTGATTTTGCAATATTAACAAGGGACATTCTGTTCCATGTTTCCTTATCGTTATAAAGGACAGACGCATTGTTTTGAGCGTTACAGTAATCGTTAAAATCAGCAAGAGCCATATAGGTATCCATACCTGTCAAGGTGCGGTGTATATTATCAAAGGGCTGACCGCCAATACCTTTACCTATAAAATCAAGGGAGGATTTTAGTGTTTCATTATTGCAATAATAATTTACGGGATTATAGCCCTGCTTTTGAAGCTGCATAACCTCTGGGGTGCGCATACCGAAGATAATAATATTATCGTCGCCAACAGACTCGTGAATTTCGACATTAGCGCCGTCTTCGGTGCCAAGAGTGATAGCGCCGTTCATCATAAGCTTCATATTACCCGTACCGCTGGCTTCGGTGGAGGCAAGGGAAATTTGTTCGCTTATTTCGGCGGCAGGTATCATTAATTCGGCAAGGCTTACCTTGTAATCTTCAAGGAAAAGAATTTTAAGTTTATCATTTACACTGCGGTCATTTTCAATTTCCTTTGAAAGACGACAGAGCATATTGATAATCTGCTTTGCAAGAAGATAGCCGGGGGCGGCTTTAGCACCAAAAATATAGGTTTTAGGTGTAAACTCAGCGTTGGGATTGTCTTTTAAATAAAGGTAATCAGATATGATGTGCAGAGCGTTAAGATGCTGACGCTTATATTCGTGAAGCCTTTTTATTTGCATATCAAAGATGGAATCGGGGTTAAGGCTGACGCCTGTATTTTCTTTAATATAATTTGAGAAACGAACCTTATTGTGACGCTTTATTTCACCAAGAGCTTTGAGAACGGTTTTATCGTTTTCAAAGTTCATTAGTTGTTCTAAAACGGAGGCATCTTTTATAAAACCGTCGCCGATAAGCTCGGTAAGATATTCGGTTAATTTCGGGTTTGCCTGACAGAGCCATCTTCTGTGCGCAATGCCGTTAGTAACATTGGTAAATTTATCGGGAGTAAGCTTATAGTAATCGTTAAATAGAGTATCGGTTAAAATATTGCTGTGCAAACGTGAAACGCCATTTACTTTATGGGAGGCAACAACGCTCAAGTTCGCCATTCTTACAACACCGCCGGAAATTACGGCAGTATCTTCAACTAATTTAGCGTCGCCCGTCTTTTCCCAAATCTTAAGTCTAAAGCGGTTGTCAATTTCTTTAACAATCTGATAAATACGGGGAAGTCTGTGTCGGAACATATCTTCCTGCCAACATTCAAGCGCTTCCTTCATAATGGTATGGTTGGTATAAGCAACGGCGCCCTCAACGATTTTCCAAGCCTTATCCCAATCATAGCCGCACTCATCAAGCAGATATCTCATAAGCTCAGGCACGGTAAGGGCAGGATGGGTGTCGTTGATATGAATAGCTACTTTTTCTGCAAGATTATCAAGGGTATTATAGGTTCGAAGATGTCGGTTTAAAATATCCTGAATAGAGGCGGAAACAAGGAAGTATTGCTGACGAAGCCTTAAGGATTTTCCCTCGGAATGATTATCCTCGGGATATAAAACTTTGCTTATTGCTTCAGCCATAGCTTTTTGCTCGGTAGCGCGGACGTAGTCGCCTTGATTAAATGCTGACATATCTATATCCTGACACTCAGCGCTCCAAAGGCGCAAAGCGTTTACGGTTTTACCGTCCTTACCTGCAACCATAAGGTCATAAGGCATAGCGCGTACGCTGTTGTAGCCGACGTGCTCAACGTGGTGATAATGATTGTTCCAGGTTTCTTCAATTTTACCGTCGAAATGAACCTCAACAGCAGAGGCGGGGCGAGGCTCTAACCATACTTCACCGCCGGGAAGCCAGAAGTCAGGCATTTCGGTCTGCCAACCGTCAACAATTTTCTGACGGAAAATACCGAATTCGTATCTGATACAATATCCCATTGCGGGATAGCCGCCGGTAGAAAGACCGTCAAGAAAACAAGCAGCAAGTCTGCCAAGACCGCCGTTTCCAAGTCCGGCATCAGGCTCAAGCTCATAAAGATTGTCAAGCTTAACCTTGTATTTTGATAATGCTTTTTCCATTTCATCTACAAGGTCAAGGTTAAAGAGGGTATTCTTAAAAGAACGGCCCATAAGAAATTCCATACTTAAATAGTATACGGTCTTAGCTTTTTGTTTTTTGGTTTCTTCTTTAAATTTAGTCCTTCTTTCACTCATGATATCGCGCAAAACCATAGCGCAGGCTTTGTAGAAAAGCTCATCGGATGCCTGAAGGGGAGTTACACCGAAATTATGTGACAGTTTTTTTTCGATCATCTCAGCCAGTATTTTAGAAGTATATTGACCCATAATCGACATCGTCCTTTCGTATAAGCAGTATTTATTAATAGTATAACTATTTTTTTCAATATTATATTACTCCAAATTTGTAAAAAATGCAATAGTTATTATAACAGTAAAAGTGGTTATTTTTTGTAATAAATAGCCAAAAAGATTTTATTATTTAGTTATATTATCCAAAAAGTGAGCAAAATGCACAAAAATAAGGCTGTTATCGTGTGTAACAGCCTTAAAAAATACCGTATTTTTACATAAGCGGAGAGAAAATATGAAGCAGACTTTGTTTGAATTTTAAGGAAACAGGGCGTTTATTCCATTTTTCAGGGGTGATTTTTTGGCTGTCGGATAAAATTTCTTCGAAATGCTTTTCCATATCAGAAATCGTATCGCCGTTTGTAAACCAGGTGCCGCATTCAAAATGGAAGAAGAAGCTGCGGTAGTCCATATTTACGGTACCGACCGTTGCAGAAAGTGAGTCGGCTATAAAAATCTTTGAGTGTATAAAACCGGGGGTATATTCATAAATTTCAACTCCGGCCTCTAAAAGCTCAGCATAGTAATACTGAGTTACGGGATGAACGTATTTTTTGTCGGGAATATGAGGAGTTACTATTCTTATTCTGACCCCTGATTTAGCCGCAAGGGTGATGGCGCTTTTCATTTTATCGTCAAGAATTAAATAAGGGGTTGCAATATCAACAAATTTATGGGCAGTGTTAAGCATTTGCAGATAAATCCCCTCGGCGGTAGATTTATTGTCCATAGGTGAATCGCAGTAGGGAACAACGTAGCTGTCATTAAGTGTGGCTACTTCGGTAAAGTATTTAGAGGTTAACATCTGCATACCGGTATTATATTCCCACATTATACAGAACATAACGATAAAGCTTTTTACGGCGTTACCTTTGACCATAACGGCGCAGTCCATCCAGTAGCCGAAGCGCTCATACTCATTGATATACTCGTCCCCAATATTTATTCCGCCCGTAAAGGCGACCTTTCCGTCAATAACGATGATTTTGCGGTGGTTACGGTTGTTCATTACAATGTTAAAAGAGGGTTTGATAGGACAGAAAATAGAAACGGCAATACCGTGGGCTTTAAGGCGGGTAACAAAATCCTTATGCTGACGCTTTATAGAACCAAAATCGTCAAACATTATTTTAATTTCTACCCCTTCGGCTGCTTTTTTGACGAGAACATTATAAATACTGTCCCACATTTTTCCTTCGGCAATTATAAAATATTCAAGAAAAATGTATTTTTCGGCTTTGTCTAGCTCATAAAGTAATTTATCTAAAAATACGTTGCCGGGGGAAAGATATTCAATATCAGTATTCTGGTAAACCGGAAAACCTGATTCACTGCATAAATAAGATGATTGTCGTGTAAGTGAGTTATCCTCATAGGCAATAAGACGTGAAATGGCGGGGTCTTGCTCAAGGTCAGGCATATAACGAGCTGTGCATCTTTTAAGTCTTTTTTTTAGGTGGGGAAAGGTACGCTGTCCTCCCCAAAGCATATATATAATAAGACCAAAAACAGGCAGAGCAAGAATAAAGGCAATCCAGGCAATTTTATAGCTGGGATTATCCCTTTTGTTTATGATATAAATAGAGGTTATTATGCCGATAACTTCAAGCGCTGTAAAAATTGGTAAGGCTTTAGAATTTAATTCTATAACCGAAACGAGTATAAAGACAATAGTTGCAATAAGACTTATTGCGGTAAGAATTATACGGGATTTTATTCGTATACCGCGTTTGTTACTTTTCATTTTTTTCACCTGCTTAAAAAATGGTTGCAAAATTAAATCTAGTATTATATTATAAATTTATGGAGGGGATAGTATGGTTTACAGTTTATCTACCAGCGAACTCATTATAGATAAAGATACCGCCGAAAAGAATTTTCCAAAGCTTAAAGAAGCAGGGTTTGGAGCCATCGATTTGGGCTTTGATATGATATTTAGTAAAACCGGCGGAAAATTAGGCTCTGACTCAACTTTTACTAAAAGTGAATTCTATGAACTTAGTGATGAAGAACTTTTTAAATATCTGGACGGCATTAAATACTCTGCCGAAAAAACGGTATTAAAATTGGTTAATGCCATGCGCCGTTTCCTTCTTGCTGGACAGGCGAGGCAAAGGATTATTTCAAAAAGGTTATTAACAGAACCATTATTGCCGCCGGGTACTTGAATTGTCCTTATATAGTAATTCATCCAAGAAATTTTCCTCTTTACAGTAATGTCGACAAGGAAGATGTTTTTAAGGCCAATATAGAATTTTACTCTGAATTCGCTAAAACTCTTAAAGAAAATAATGTTGTTGCCTGCCTTGAAAATATGTGGATAAGAAATAAAGGAGTGATTGTTCATGCGCCTTGTAACGATTATGATGAGGTAAATCGTTATATTGAAACGCTGAACGGAATTGCGGGGGCAAAATGCTTCGGCTTTTGCCTTGATACCGGTCACAGTGTACTTACCGGCACAAATATCAGATATGCTGTTAAAACTTTAGGCAAAAATCTAAAGGTGCTTCATCTTCATGAGGTTGACGGCAATCAAGACAATCATACCATACCATTTACTTTAGGCACTGTTGATTGGGAATTTATAATGTGCGCTTTAAGGGATTACGGATATGAAGGTATACTGAATTTTGAGGCTGTAAATGCTTGGAGAATTTTCCCGAGTGAATTAACAGATTCCGTTATTAAGTTTCTTGGAAGTATTGGTCGGTATTTCTTTGACAAATATTTTAACTTTCCTGAGAAATAAAATAATCAACAATGCCTTTAACAGTTGCTTTAGTGCAGACTGCCTGGTGGTCTGCACTTTTCATATTTTCCACGTCAGTTTTATCTGTCATAAATCCGTTTTCAGTTAGTACAGAAGGGCAAATTCCAATACGGTTCAGGAAGAAATAATGCCAACTTGCTTCTTCGTATTTGCGGTATGGGTTTGCTTTTTGCATAGCTCTATTAAGTATTTTAGCAGCATCAAAAGAAAATGTGTTAAAATAATATGAACTATATCCGTTTGAGGAGCCTGCATTTCTATGTATAGAAATAAGAAAATCGGGTTCATTTGACAAAACTATATTAACACGCTCATTAGCCGAAACATAGCTGTTATCTTTTCTTGTCATAATTACGGTAGCACCGATTTTTTCAAGCTCTGTTTTAAGGTTTTTAGCAAAGGAAAGATTCATAAATGACTCATATTCACCGCTGTTGGCAGTTGCGCCAGGGTCTTTTCCTCCGTGTCCTGCATCAATAATTATGGTTTTATTAGCAAGTGAATATCCATATTCATTTTGAGCTTTATACAAAACGGTGGGTTGTAAAAATTTAAAAACAAGACAGTCGTCATCGCTGTACTCGGCTTTAAAACCGTAAAAAACGCCTGTTTTCTTTAAGTATAACCTTAGTACCATAGTGTCGTCCTGAATAAATTTATCGCTGTGGGAAAAGAGCGGATTATCCTTTTCAAAGGTTATATCACCGTACAAGGTATCGCAATACATAAACTTAATTTCTACATAGGAAAAATCAACCGAATCAACGTTCCAGTTGTTAGTCTTTTCGTTTCTGTACTTTTGATCCTTAAGTTCAAAAGTGAAAGGGGCTTTCCAATCATAATAAAAGGACAGATAGGTGTATTTCTCGTCACTTATCGTTTCACACACTGATAAAGTATTACTATCGGGTAAAGAGCCTTCATAGGTTTTTATATTGCTTTCGTAAACCCGTTTACCAAAACGCAATAAACGGTAACTTTTGTCAATTCTGCTGTTTACTATAGCCGCTGACGAGCAGTAATCAACAGTACCTACAGGAAGATAACTGTTATAAGGCTTTGAGGAATCGTCTACTGTTTGACCGTCAAAGGTTTCGGCAGGAAGTTTTGTAATCTCGGCGATAAGTCCGTTACCTACGTCTGAGCCTGAAACAGAGGATATAGCTGAAGGTAAGACGGTAATCATACCGCTATAGTAGATCTCTTCGGTATTTCCGTCTGAACAAATAAACTTAATCTGACCAACATCGGTCTTTTTGCTCACCGTAGGCAAAGTAAAGTAACCGCTGTAATAATAAATGTCGCTTTGTTCGTTATTATATTCTTTATTAAGCTGTACTGCCGTTGAATTAAAATACGCCGTCACCGTAAGACTGTCAAGCTTTGATTCTACCGACACAACCATAATGCTATTGCCTTCGCAGGTATAATCGGCAGAGGGTGAAAAACTGTCAATTAGCAGTTTTTCACCGGTTGATACAAGAAGCTTACTTTTACAGCCTGTAAAAAGAGAAAGTATAAAAAACAGAGTAATGATTATATATTTGAATCTTGAAAACATTGCATAAGTCCTTTTCGAAATCATATATAAATTATAATACAAGTCAAAGTTTAAATCAATAATTTACTTGAAATTAAATATAGGTTGTGTTATATTAGCTTTGGTGATAGGTTTGACCGAAGTTATTTTTATATACATTTTGGTTATTAGCTTAGTGGCTGTTTTTATTACGGTTTCTGATAAGAAAAAAGCTATTAAAGGTAAAAGGCGGATAAGTGAAAAAAATCTTTTGCTTACTGCTTTTTTCGGCGGTGCGGCAACTATGTATACAACTATGCTTTTAATCAGGCATAAAACAAAGCATATAAAATTTATGTTACTGTTACCGTTAATGATTATACTGCATTTTTTATTACTTTATCTCATATTAAAATTTATATAATTCAGGGCGGAGTGAAATTCTCCACCGGCGGTAAAGTCCGCGAGTCTTAATGACTGATTCGGTGAAATTCCGAAGCCGACGGTTAAAGTCCGGATGAAAGAATTATTATTAATTTTGTAATTTTTCCCTGAGCTTATCTCAGGGATTTATTTTTTTAAAGGAGCTGTCTTACATGAAAAAAATTAATATTAGAACTTTTACGGTTACTGCTATAATGGGAGCGGTAGGTTTTGTACTTATGCTCTTAGAATTTCCTTTGGCATTTATAATTCCGTCCTTTATAAAATTTGATTTTTCTGAAATTCCTGCCCTTATAACCGCTTTTGGCTTTGGACCTGTTTACGGAATTCTTGTTTGTCTTATAAAAAATCTTTTGCACCTTTTTGTTACAAGCTCAGGCGGTGTAGGAGAATTTTCGAATTTTATCCTCGGTGCAATTTTTGTTGGTACTGCAGGCTTTGTTTATAAATTTAACCGTACAAGAAAAGGGGCTGTTATAGGCTCGGTACTTGGCGCTGCGGTAATGGCGGTTATTAGCGTAGTTACAAATCTTTTCTTTGTTTATCCTGCCTTTTCTGTTATTTACGGTTTACCTATGGAGGCAATTCTTGGAATGTATAAGGCCCTGCTTCCTTCAGCCGATAATCTTCTGAAGGCTTTGTTAATCTTTAATTTGCCCTTTAATTTTGCAAAGGGAATGATTCATGCGGGTATTTGCTTTGTAATATATAAAAGCATTTCTCCTATTCTTAAAAAGGGCTTTACTAAAAAATAGATATTGACATTTGCTCACTTTGTGGTAAAATAATTTTGCTAAATGAATATTTCCTTATCAAGAGTGGCGGAGGGACAGGCCCTTTGATGCCCGGCAACCTGATTTTTCAAGGTGCTAAATCCTGCGGTTTTACCGAAAGATGAGGCTTTTTGTACCGCTTCTTTCGAAGCGGTTTTTTATTTAAAAAGGAGAAGAATTATGTCGAAATTGCTATTTACATCGGAATCTGTTACAGAGGGTCATCCCGATAAGGTGTGCGACCAAATAAGTGACGCTGTTCTTGACGCTATTATTGCTAAAGACGAAAAAGCAAGAGTTGCCTGTGAAACCTTTGCTACTACGGGTGTTGTTACGGTAATGGGTGAAATTACCACTACTGCTAATATTGATATCCCTGATATTGTAAGAAACGTAGTTAAAGATATCGGTTATAACTCAAATGAATGTGGTTTTAACGGTGATACCATTGCCGTTATGACTTCTATTGACAAGCAGTCTCCAGATATTGCTATGGGTGTTGATAAATCCCTCGAGCTTAAAGACGGTGAAAATGATATTTATAATCTTCATGGCGCCGGAGACCAGGGTATGATGTTTGGTTACGCCTGCGACGAAACCGATACATATATGCCGCTTCCTATTTATCTTGCTCATAGAATGGCTCAGAAATTAACAAAGGTCAGAAAAGACGGAATTCTTGATTATCTTTATCCCGACGGTAAGACTCAGGTTACGGTTGAATATGAAAATAACGTGCCTTTAAGAGTTGAGGCGGTTGTTGTTTCAAGTCAGCATAGTGCTGAGATTGACCTTGAAAAGCTAAGAGAAGATATTTTAAGAGAGGTTATAAAAACTACCGTTCCCGAAAAGCTGATGGATGAAAATACAAAAATATTTATTAATCCTACCGGCCGTTTTGTTGTAGGAGGACCTCAGGGAGATACAGGTCTTACCGGCAGAAAGATAATTGTTGATACCTACGGCGGTATGGCTCGTCACGGTGGCGGTGCTTTCTCCGGTAAAGACCCCACAAAAGTTGACAGAAGCGCCGCTTATGCCGCAAGATACGTTGCTAAAAATATAGTAGCAGCCGGTCTTGCCAAGAAATGTGAAATACAGCTTGCTTATGCCATAGGCGTTGCAAAGCCCGTATCGGTTATGGTGGATACCTTTGGCACAGGAAAGTACGCTGACGATGAAATTGCTAAGGCTGTAGGTGAAATATTTGACCTTCGTCCTGCCGCTATTATAGAGAAGCTTGAGCTACGCCGCCCAATTTACCGCCAGACTGCCGCTTACGGTCATTTTGGCAGAACTGATATTGAACTGTCTTGGGAAAAAACCGATAAGGCAGAGCAACTTAAAAAATATTTCAGTTAATTTTTTACCCGAGTGAAACCGTTCACTCGGGTATTTTTATGTATTAAACTCACCTTTAAAGCATAATATTTCTTGTGACGGAAAATTGGCAGTATGAAGTATTGTATTGCCGATTCCGTTGCGCCGAGGAGGAAAATGCTTTGAAGAATAAAAAGGTACTTTACATAGTAATTTTACAGCTTGTTTGTGTCATTATAACGGTTGTTTTACTTACCGTAATCAAGGTAAGCAATGAGAATCTTTTTGGAAAGATAAAAGATAAGCATGATAATTATTTTAATGAGGAAACAGTTATTCTTGAAGAGCAGGAATCAGCGGTAGCGGCATCGGCGGCGGTAAGTGAACATTTAATTGACAATTCGTTGGCTGTACCTCTCTATGGAACAATTACTTCTACTTTCGGATATAGAAACGACCCTTTTACAAGTGATTATGTTAAGCATTACGGCATCGATATAGCAGGTGACAAAGGCGAAGAAATTTTATCGGCGGCAGACGGAGAAGTCAGCTTCGTTGGTGTTGATAAAAACGGGTACGGAAATTACCTCAAAATAAAGCATAACGACAGCCTTGTAACCCTTTACGGTCATTGCAGTAAAATTACAGTAAAAAAAGGAGATAAGGTTTCAAAGGGACAGCCTGTTGCCCTTGTGGGAAGTACCGGTAGGTCTACCGGAAATCATTTGCATTTTGAAATGATAGTAAACGGAGTTCCCGTTAACGCCATGTGGTATATGGAGTTTTAGCCTATGTCTTTTAAGTTTTTTTCTACAAAAATAGAGGTTTCCTTTTTGTTTTTTGCTATGCTGACAACGGTTATCCTTTGCGATAAAACGGGATACGCGCCTCTTATGCTTTTCTCAGCATTACTTCACGAAGCAGGTCATCTTATTGCAATGAAAATATGTGGTTGCACCCCTACAAAAATAAGGCTTGTTCCTGCCAGTATTGAAATAAGCTCACCGCCACTGATACTAAAAAATGAAATTTTTGTTCAGGTCTGCGGACCTCTTATTAATTTTTTTGTTTTTATTCTGCTGTTTTGCTGTTGCAGTATATTTAAAAACGATTTATTGCTAAGCTTTGCTGTTATAAATCTGCTTTACAGTTTATTTAATATGCTGCCCGTAAACGGCCTTGATGGAGGAGATGTTTTAAGAGAAATCCTTATATTTCGTCTGGGTAGCATAAAGGCTGAAAAAATAATGAAAATTTTATCAATGGCTTTCGGTTTCGCGGCATTTATAATAGCACTTATAATGACAGCAATGGGTAATCTGAATTATTCGGCATATATTATGGCTTTTTATCTTATTTTGTCGGTTTTAATTAAATTATAGTTGAAACGAATGAATAATTATTGTATCATTATTTAAGGTGATATCAATGGATAATAAAAAACTTGAAGAACTCTTTTTAAAGGCTCAAAAGCCAGGCAGATACAGTGGTAATGAGCAGGGAAGTATTATAAAAGATAAAAACAAGGTGGATATTCGTTTTGCCTTTTGTTTTCCTGATACCTATGAGATTGGTATGTCCCATCTCGGTATGAAAATCCTTTATTCTCTTTTTAACAGCAGAGAGGATATCTGGTGTGAAAGAGTTTTTGCACCTTGGATTGATTTCAGACAGGTAATGATTGAAAACCATATTCCTCTTTTTGCTCTTGAAAGCCGTGACCCTGTAAAAGATTTTGATTTTATAGGCTTTACCTTACAGTACGAAATGAGCTATACAAACGTTCTGTCTATGCTTGATTTAGCAGGACTCCCTTTAAAAAGCAAGGAAAGAAATGATTTATCACCTATCGTTGTTGCCGGTGGCCCTTGTGCTTGTAATGCCGAGCCTATAGCAGAATTTATAGATATTTTCTTCTTGGGCGAGGGTGAAGAGGTTGACCTAGAGGTTATTGACCTTTACAAAGAATACAAAACCAAAGGCGCAACCAAGGAAGAATTTTTGAAAGCGGCGGCAAAAATTGAAGGCGTTTATGTACCCTCTCTTTATACGGTGGAGTATGAAGATGAAAAAATAAAGAGCATTACTCCAAAAGAAGAGGCTCCTGCTACTGTTAAAAAGCGCATTATCAAGGATTTGGACAAGGTTCATTATCCAAAGGAGTTTGTTGTGCCTTATATTGAAATTGTCCATGACAGAGCTGTGCAGGAAATATACCGCGGCTGTATACGCGGTTGCCGTTTTTGTCAGGCAGGTTTTATTTATAGGCCGGTAAGACAAAAGTCAGCTGACGTTATAAGTGAGCAGGCAAAAGATTTATGCGCATCTACGGGTTACGATGAGATTTCTCTTTCGTCTCTTTCAACAAGTGATTATACTGAGCTTGAACCGTTGCTTAATAAGCTTCTTGATTGGACAGATGAGGAAAAGGTCAGCCTTTCGCTTCCGTCTCTTAGAATAGATAATTTTTCACCTGAGCTTCTTGCTAAAATTAATCATATAAGAAAAAGCGGACTCACCTTTGCTCCCGAAGCCGGTACTCAGCGTCTTCGTGACGTTATAAATAAAAACATAACCGAGCAGGAAATTCTTGATACCTGCCGTATCGCCTTTGAGGGCGGTCATACAAGCGTTAAACTTTACTTTATGATAGGTCTTCCCACCGAAACCGACGAGGATATCAAAGGCATTGCCGACCTAGCGCAGAAGATAGTTGATATTTATTATTCCATTCCAAATCGACGAAAGGGTAAAGGCGTAGATGTGGGTGTCAGCGTCTCTACCTTTGTTCCAAAGCCTTTTACACCGTTCCAGTTTGAGCCTCAGATTTCAAGGGAAGAAATACTGCGCCGTCAGGAATATTTAAGAAGCTGTATAACCACAAAGAAGGTTTCTCTTTCATGGCATGATAGCGCCACAAGTTTTCTTGAGGGTGTTTTTGCAAGAGGTGACAGAAGACTTTCTGCCGTTATTGAAGAAGCTTATAGGCGCGGCTGCATTTTTGACGGTTGGAGTGAATGTTTTGCCCTTGAAAAATGGTTAAAGGTTTTTGCAGATTTAGGAATAGACCCGAAAAAGTATAGTGAACGAAGCTTTACTTATGATGAAATTCTGCCTTGGGAGCATCTTGATTATGCCGTTACTAAGGATTTCTTTATTAAACAGAATAAGCTTGCAAAAGAGGCTGTAACGACACCTAACTGCCGTATTTCCTGTGCGGCTTGCGGCGCGAATTGCTATAAGGAGGGTGTTTGCTTTGAAAAGCGTTAGAGTTTTTTTTACTAAAAAGGGCGATTTAAGATTTATTTCTCACCTTGATATGAACCGTTTTTTTACAAGAGTGCTTCGCAAAAGCGGCCTGCCTATATGGTATACCGAGGGCTTTAACCCACATCCTTATATTGCATTTGCGTTACCTCTTTCTTTAGGCTTCGAAAGTGATTTCGAAATTCTTGATTTCAAGCTTACTGATGATAATTTTCCTACTGAAAAGGTAAAAGAAGCGCTTGAAAAGGTTTTGCCCTGCGGAATTACCGTTAAAAAGGTTGCCGAGCCAGTTTTAAAGGTGGGGAAAATTGCTTTTGCAGGTTATGATATTATATTTGAAGGTTCGGATATTGCAAAGAAGTTTTTTGAATTTATAAACGCCCCTACAGTCAATATTACAAAAAAGACAAAAAAAGGTGAGCTTAAAGAACTTGAAGTGTCTTCTAAAATTACAAACAAAAGGTGTTCAGAGAATATTGTTTCGGTGGTTTTAACCGCCGGAAATGACAATATTAATCCAGCTAATATAGTAGAAAATTTTGCAGAAAGTGCTATGGAAGAAATATCTGTAAGATATCTTAGAACCCGTGTTTATGACGAGCAAAAGCAGGAATTTAAATAATGATTTGTAAAAAATGGCAGAGGGAATATCTTTTTCTTCCGTTTTTGCATTATAGCAATATTTGTCTATTAAAAAGTTGTTTTTTTCTTTACTTTTACCGTAGGGTATGTTATTATACAGTTAAAGTGACAAAGGTTGCTCAAATTTTAAAAATGTGGGGGATTACAAATGAGTAAGTTACCTATAGGCATTCAGCTTTACTCTGTAAGAGACGCTATGAAAGCTGATTTTGCCGGAACATTAAAAGAACTTAAAAAATACGGTTATGATGCTGTTGAATTTGCAGGTCTTTTTGACTATTCTGCAGCAGAAGTAAAAGCAATGTGCGAGGAAGCCGGCCTTATCCCGATTTCTGCTCACGTTGGTCTTGGCGTAATTATGGCAGACGTTGCTAAGGTTGTTGGCGACTATGCTGAAATTGGCTGCAAATACATAGCTATTCCGTGGGCTTCTGCCGATAAACAGCTTGCCGGTTCCGAGGGTTACGAGCAGTTCCTTTCTGAAATTAAAATTGTTGCTGCAGAATGCGCAAAATATGGTATGAAACTTTTATATCATAACCACGATTTTGAATTCAACAAAATTGACGGTAAAAATATTCTTGATATTCTTTATGCTGACACTGATGAAAGCGTTCTTCAGACCCAGATTGATACATGCTGGGCAAACGTAGGTGGCGAAAATCCCGCTAACTACGTTCTTAAGTATACCGGCCGTGCTCCTCTCGTTCACCTTAAGGACTTCGTTGGTTCCAAGAGCGCAAATATGTATGAGCTTATTGACGGCGGTGAAGTGGAAGCTAAAGAAGAGGTTGTACCTTTCGAGCTTCGTCCCGTTGGTTACGGTGTGCAGGACGTTCTTTCTATCATTAAGGCTTCTGAAAAAGCAGGTGCCGAAATGGTAATTGTTGAGCAAGATTTACCCGCTCTTAACAGAACTCCTCTTGAGTGCGCTAAACTCAGTATTGAGTACATTAGAACAATTTACTAATTTTAAATTAAGTTATTACAAGGAGTGTTAATCAATCATGGCAGATAACGTATTAGACAGATTTGACGGTAACTTTATAGAAGAAAAAGCTGTTGATAGCAGTAAAAAGGTTAAGGTTGGTATTATCGGTACCGGTTGGATTGCCGAAGCACATATTCGTCAGTATATTGCAATGGAAGACGTAGAAGTTGTAGCTATGGCTGACCTTATTCCCGGCAAAGCAGAAACTTTTGCAAAAAGATTTGGCGTTGAGGGATGTAAATTCTATCCTTCTCACAAAGAGCTTATTGATGCAGGTGAAGTAGAAGCAGTTTCTATCTGCACCTATAACTGCCAGCATGCAGAACCTACTATTTATGCTCTTAATCACGGCGTAAACGTAATGCTTGAAAAACCCTTCACCGTTACTCTTGACGAGGCTGTTGAGGTTATGAAGGCTGAAAAGGCAAGTGGTAAGCTCCTTACTATCGGCTTCCAGCCCCGTATGAGTGAAAATATGAAGATGATTAAGAAAATCGTTGATTCCGGTGAGCTAGGTAAGATTTATTATCTTAAAGCCGGTGGCGGACGCCGTCATGGTATTCCTACTCCTTATGGTACTACCTTTATTGAGAAGGAAACCGGCGGTATTGGTGCTATGGGTGATATCGGTTGTTATTCTCTTGATATGCTTCTTAACGCTGTTGGTTATCCGAAGCCTTTAACCGTTACCGGTTATACTTCTGATTTCTTCGGTAAGAATCCTGAGTATTTTACTAATGATGATAAACCTGCCGATTATGCAGATAAGTTCGGTGTTGATGACTTTGCTGCAGGCTTTATCCGTCTTGAAGGCGGCATTATGCTTGACTTTATGATTTCTTGGGCAATGCATATGGATACTATCGGCGACGCTATTATTCTTGGTACTAAGGGCGGTCTTAGAATTCCTTCTACTGAGTGTTGGAACGGCGAATTTACTACACCTCTTACTATCTATAAAGATGTTGCTGGTAAGCGCGTAGAGTATAAGATTCCTATGGGTGCTCCTACTAAGAACGGTAAAGACTTGTTCTATAATAAGCTTCGTGAATTTATTGATGCTGTTAAATACGGCGGTGAGCCTACCGTTCCTTCCAGCCAGATTATTTACAATCAGGCTATTATTGACGGTATTATCAAGTCAAATGCTATCGGTAAGGAAATCGAAATTGAAATCCCCGAAATCTAAGTTATAAATATACTTTTAACTGCTGTCCAACAGGACAGCAGTTTTTTTGCATTTTTATGCAAAAAAAGTAATTTTTCTTGACGCTAAAAAAATAGTGCTATATAATATAATAGATTTTATATTACTTAAAAAAGTAGGCGGATATTATGTTAAATGAAAAAATGGTAAAACTCGGTACCGAAAGCTCGGCTATACGTCAGCTTTTTGAATATGGAAAGCAGAGAAAAGCCGAAATAGGTGATGATAAGGTTTTTGATTTCAGCATTGGAAATCCTAGTGTGCCTGCGCCTGAAAGCGTAAACGAGACTATAAGGGAATTAATTGAAAAAGAAGACAGCGTACTTCTTCACGGATATACTTCTGCACCCGGTGATATGGCAGTAAGAACGAAAATAGCAAATTACATAAAAGAAACTTCGGGTATAGAGGCAGAAGCTTCGAATATTTATATGACCTGCGGCGCCGCCGCATCGCTTACCGTAACACTCACTGCTATTGCAAATGAGGGTGATGAAGTTATTCTTTTGGCACCTTTTTTTCCTGAATACAGAGTATTTGCCGAAAAAGCCGGTTTTAAATGTGTCGTAGTAAATTGTCGTGAAGGCGATTTTCAGATAGATATACCTGTTCTAGAAAAAGCAATCAATAAAAACACAAAGGCAATTATTATAAACTCGCCAAATAATCCTACCGGTGTTGTATTTAGCGAGGAAACGATAATAAGCCTCGCAGAACTTTTAAATAGAAAACAAGAAGAGCTTGGAAAAGAAATTTTCCTTATTTCAGATGAGCCATATAGAGAGCTTGTTTACGGAGATGTGAGTGTACCTTATCCTGCAAATTACTATAATAATACCGTTGTTTGTTATTCTTTCAGCAAATCTCTTTCACTTCCGGGAGAGCGTATAGGCTATATTTTTGTATCTCCGAGATGTAAAGACTCCGCCTTCGTTTTTGCCGCTGTTTGCGGCGCCGGACGAGCACTAGGTTTCGTTTGCGCCCCTTCAATGCTTCAGCGAGTAGTAGCTGAAAATCTTGGAAAAACCGCTAATATTAACGTATACAATACAAACCGTGAACTTTTATATAATGCTCTCACTGAGTACGGATACACGGCAGTAAAGCCTGACGGCGCATTTTATCTTTTTGTAAAGGCTTTAGAGTCTGACGCCGCCGCTTTTGCTGAAGAAGCAAAGAAGCAGGAACTACTTTTGGTTCCCAGTGATTCCTTTGGTATGGGCGGATATGTCAGAATTTCTTACTGTGTATCAACCGAGCAGATAAAGGCATCTCTTCCTGCATTTAAAAAACTTTATGAGGAATATAATAATGGATAATTTAAGCAAGGCTAGAAATGAGATTAACGAAATAGATAAAAAAATGGCTGAGCTCTTTACAAGGCGTATGGAGGCGGTAAAAACCGTTGCCGAGTACAAGAAAGAGCGTGGACTTCCTATTCTCGATAAGACAAGAGAAGAAGAGGTTATCGAAAAAAACAGCAAGTTAGTTAAAGACGATACTGTGCGCGGATATTATGTCAATTTTTTGCGCAATAATATGGAATTATCCCGTAATTTTCAAAATCGGTTAAATAACGGTATGAAGGTAGCTTTTGCGGGAGTGAGGGGTGCCTTTGCCGCCGTTGCGGCAAAAAAGATTTTTAAAAGTTGCACACCTATAGCTTTTGATAATTTTAAAGAGGCTTATGATGCCACTGTTAAGGGAGAAACAGACTGTGTTATTCTACCTCTTGAAAACAGCTATAACGGTGATGTGGGTCAGGTAATGGACCTTGCTTTTTTTGGACCTCTTTATATAAATGGGGTTTATGATATCAGCATAACTCAAAATTTACTCGCAAAAGAGGGAGTAAAGACAGAAGATATAAAAGAGGTTATAAGTCATCCACAGGCATTAGGACAATGTGCAGGTTTTATAAATAAAAACGGACTTTCGACTACTGAGTTTTCTAATACTGCCGCTGCGGCAGAGTTCGTTTCTAAAAGTGATAGAACTGATATTGCCGCTATCGGAAGCGAGGAAGCGGCAGAAATATACGGACTTAAAGTAATTGAAAGCTGTATTAACGATAGTAATAGAAATACAACCCGCTTTGCTGTATTCTCGAGAACGGCAAAAACCGATAATGCTTCTGACAAGCAGTTTATTATGCTGTTTACCGTTAAAAATGAAAGTGGTAGTTTAGGAAAAGCACTTTCGGTAATAGGCAATAACGGATTTAACCTTCGTGCGTTAAAAAGCCGTCCCACAAAGGAGCTTATATGGGATTACTATTTTTATGCTGAGGGCGAGGGTAATCTAAACACTCCTGCGGGAGAAAAACTTATTACTGAATTAAAGGAAGTTTGCAACCACATAAAAATTGTGGGTAGCTTTGAAAGAGAAATTTCTTTATAGAGGAAAAACTTATGAAAATGACGGTAAATTTATCAGGTGGAAGTTACGATATAATTATTGAACGAGGCGTTTTATCAAGGGTAGAAGAATTATTAAACCTTGACAGAAAGGTTCTTATTGTTACTGATGATAACGTACCAAAAGAATATTCTGAGAGCGTAGCAAAAAAATCCTTGCATCCCGTGACGGTTGTTTTACCTAACGGAGAAGGTACAAAATGTCTAGACAGTTATAAATTACTTCTTGAAAAAATGGTTACGGAAAGCTTTACAAGAAGTGACTGTGTTGTTGCCGTTGGCGGCGGGGTTATAGGCGATTTAGCCGGCTTTGTTGCCTCAAGCTTTATGCGCGGTGTTGATTTTTATAATATACCCACAACTCTTCTTGCTCAGGTTGACTCATCAATCGGCGGCAAGGTTGCCATAGATTTTATGGGGTACAAAAATATTGTCGGCGCTTTTTATCAGCCGAAACGGGTTATTATTGATGCCGATACCTTAAAAACCCTTCCATACCGTCAAATTGCAAACGGACTTGCTGAGTCTGTTAAAATGGCATTAACCAGCGACAGTGAACTTTTTGGTATTTTTGAAAACGATAATATAGCCGACAATATTGATAAAATAATTGAGGCTTCGCTTATTATTAAAAAAGGTGTAGTAGAACAAGATGAAAAGGAAAGTAATCTAAGAAAAATTCTTAATTTCGGTCATACCGTAGCTCACGGAATAGAATCTGATAGCGAAATGCAGGAATGGTACCACGGAGAGTGCGTTGCCGTAGGTATGCTTCCAATGTGTTCTGAAGAAGTTCGTTTAAAACTTATAAAAGTACTGAATAAAATAGGACTTCCAACTGAAATAAAATGTGATGCTAAAAGAGTTATTAAGGCTATGAGTCATGATAAAAAGATGTCGGGAGATAAAATTACTGTTGTAACTGTAGAAAAGGTCGGCAGTTTTAAGATGGAAGAAATTCCTTTTAAGATACTTAGTGAAAGAATAGAGGAAGTATTGTAAATGAAAAACACTTACGGAAACAGTATTACTATAACTCTTTTTGGTGAAAGCCACGGAGAAGCTATTGGTACAGTACTTGACGGCATAGCCCCCGGTATAGAGGTTGATGAGGATTTTATTAAGCATCAGCTTTCTCTTCGCAAAAGCTATGGCGATATTTCTACACAAAGATGCGAGGCTGATGAGTTCTCTATAATCAGCGGTGTTTATAACGGCTATACTACGGGTACGCCTATTTGCATTGTTATAGAAAATCAAAATAAAATAAGTAAGGATTACTCAGTGCTGGAAGGCAAAGCTCGTCCCGGTCACGCTGATTATGCCGCTTTTTCTAAATATCACGGTTTTGAAGATGCCAGAGGCGGCGGACACTTCAGCGGAAGAATAACGGCTGCCCTTGTTGCCGCTGGAGCGATAATTATCAGCGCTCTTAATAAAAAAGGCGTTTATATTGCTACACATATTAAAAAGTGCGCCGGAATTTCAGATATAGAATTCGGAGATTTTTTCAAAGATATTAAAGAATTAAACAACAAGCTTTTTGCTGTTTTAGATGATAAAGCAGGGGAAAAAATGCGGGAGAAAATCCGTATAGCTGCAAATAGTCTCGACAGCGTTGGAGGAGTTCTTGAAACTGTTGTTTTAGGTATGCCCGAGGGAGTGGGAGAGCCATGGTTTGATAGTCTTGAGTCAATGCTTTCTCACGGTCTTTTCAGTATACCTGCAGTAAAGGGCGTTGAGTTTGGTGACGGTTTTAGATTAACAGATATGACTGGAAGTACTGCTAATGATGAATTCATTGTTAAAGACGGCAAAATTAAAACAGAAACCAATCATAACGGCGGTATAAACGGAGGAATTTCAAACGGTATGCCAATTGTATTTTCTTCAGCCGTAAAGCCAACTCCTTCAATAGCAAAGCCGCAGAGAACCGTTGATTTTGTTAAAAAGGAAAATGTGAATATAGAAATTAAGGGCAGACACGACCCTTGTATAGTTCACAGAGCAAGGGTTGTTGTTGACAGCATTACCGCAATTATTCTTGCCGATGCTCTTACTATGCGTTTTGGTACTGATTATTTAAAGGACTGAAAATATGGAATATGGTTTAATCGCAAAAAAGCTTGGTCATAGTTTTTCAAAAGAGATACATGCTCTTATTGCCGATTATGAATATGAGCTTAAAGAACTTTCTGAAACTGAACTTGACGGTTTTATGAAGAAGGCTGATTTTAAGGCTATTAACGTTACTATACCGTATAAAGAAAAGGTTATTCCTTATCTAAATTATATTGATGATGCGGCAAGGCGTATAGGTTCGGTTAATACCGTTGTTAAAAAAGAAGGTAAGATTTACGGTTACAATACTGATTATTACGGTATGCAAGCTATGATTTTTAAAAGCGGTATTAATTTAAAGGCAAAAAAGGTTCTAATACTTGGAAGCGGCGGAACGAGCAAAACCGCTTTATGTGTTGCAAAAGATTTAGGCGCCCAAAACGTTTACGGAGTTTCGAGAACAGCCAAAGAAAACCATATCACCTACGAGCAGGCGTATAGCATACACAATGATGCTGAAATTATTATAAATACAACTCCTGTCGGCATGTTTCCCGACACAGATTCTTCGCCTATAGATATATCTTTATTCAAAAAACTTGAGGGTGTAGTAGACGTAGTTTATAATCCCCTAAATACTCTGTTATACAGAGATGCGAAGAAGATGGGCATAAAAGCGGTTTGCGGTCTTTATATGCTCGTTGCACAAGCGGTTTTTGCCTATGAAAAATTTATGGAAAAAAGTATTGAAGCTGATGAAATCGACAAAATTTACAGCGCGGTTTTGAAGCAAAAGCAAAATATAGTTTTAATTGGTATGCCTGCTTGCGGCAAAACTACTCTGGGTAGTTTTTTGGCGCAAAAGCTCGGAAGAAAATTTGTTGATACTGACCTTCTTATAACAGAAAAAACAGGAAGGACACCGTCCGATATTATTTTAAAGGACGGGGAAGATGCTTTCAGAAAAACAGAAAGCGAAGTAATAAAGGAAATAAGTGTGTTAAACTCCCTTATAATTGCTACGGGCGGAGGAGCTGTTTTAAAAAGCGAAAACACCGATAATCTTAAGAAAAACGGTGTAATTGTTTTTATTGACCGGGACCCCAATATGCTTATTGCTACGGATGACAGACCGCTTTCTTTAAATAGAGAAGAAATTATGAAACGGTATAATGAGCGTTATAATTTATACTGCTCGGCTGCTGATTTTATTGTTTCAGGAGAAATGAGTACCGAAGAAAAAGCGCTTATAATAGAAAGGAAACTTTATGAAGCTTCTTGTAATTAACGGGCCCAATATTAATATGCTGGGTATCAGAGAACCCGATATTTACGGCAAAGAAACATATAAAAATCTTATAGATACCGTTAAGGTGTATGCTGAAAATAAAGGCATAGAGATTGAGTTTTATCAGTCTAACCATGAGGGAGACCTTGTTGATAAAATTCAGTGGGCATATAAAAGAATCGACGGAATTATTATTAATCCCGCCGCATATACGCACACCAGCGTTGCTATTCTTGATGCTGTTAAATCAGTTAATATTCCCACAGTTGAGGTGCATATTTCTGACGTATCGGCAAGAGAAGATTTCAGACAGATAAGCTATATAAGAAGCGCCTGCGTAAAAACGATTTCAGGGCATTCCATAAATGGATATACCGAGGCGGTAGATTTTTTGACGGAGTATTTAGGAAATGAAAATTAGCATTGAAAAAAGCAGGGCAAAAGGCACGGTATTTGTGCCACCGTCAAAAAGTATGGCGCACAGACTTTTGATTTGCGGAGCTTTAAGTGAAAAAAGCGTTATTTCGGGCGTTGAATTTTCTGAGGATATTCTGGCTACCATAGATTGTCTTAAGGCGCTTGGTGCAAAGGCTGAAATTAACGAAAATGAAGTTACTATAGGCGGATTGTTAAAAAACTTTAAAAACACAGCTTTACTTAACTGCAGAGAAAGCGGAAGCACATTACGGTTTTTATTGCCGCTTTGCCTTCTTCAGAATGGTGAAAAAAAATTAATGGGTAGCGGTCGTCTGATGCAACGCCCATACGCTGTTTATGAAAAAATCTGCAGTGAAAGAAATATTGCTTTTTTAAAAAGAGAAGACAGTATAACGGTAAACGGTAAACTTTTCGGTGGAGAATTTACCCTTTCAGGAGAAGTCAGCAGTCAGTTTATATCGGGGTTGCTTTTTGCTCTTCCCTTGCTTAATAGTGACAGTATAATAAATATTACGGGCAAACTTCAGAGTTCATCTTACTTAAAACTTACCTTTTCTGCTCTTGAAAGCTTTGGGATTAAGATTGATTACAGTGATATTAAAAAAATTAAGGCTTTTGGCAATCAAAATTATGAGGATAAAACGCTTTCAGTTGAAGGTGATTATTCCAACGCTGCTTTTTTAGACGCTTTCAATATTCTGGGCGGAGACGTTATTGTAAAAGGTTTAAATGATAACAGTTTGCAAGGCGACAGGGTTTATAAAGAACTTTTTGAAAAGCTAAAAGAGGAAAATGCAGTCATTTCTCTAGCTGATTGTCCCGATTTAGGCCCTGTTCTTTTTTCTTTAGCAGCTTTTTGCAACGGCGCTATATTTACCGACATTGCTCGTCTTCGCATAAAGGAAAGTGACAGAATAGCTTGCATGCAACAAGAACTTGCCAAATTTGGTGTAAAAAGCGAAGCAGATGATGACATAATTAGAATTTATCGGGCAGAGCTTAAAACACCTACAGAACCGATTTTTGCACACAACGACCATAGAATAGCTATGGCTATGTCGGTGCTTTTGTCGAAGACCGGCGGCGTTTTAGAAGGGGCCGAATCGGTAAGCAAAAGTTTTCCTGATTTTTTCGAGAAAATTTCCGCACTTAATATAAAGGTGAGTAAAAATGAAACTTAACAAAGATATGAATATACTTATTGTGGGCCTTGGTTTGTTAGGCGGAAGCTATGCAAAGGCTCTTACCGATAAAGGCTATAATGTGACAGCTGTAACTAAACTTCAACATTCTATAGATTATGCCGTGGAAAACAGTATGATAATAAGCGGTAGCACTGAGGTAAACGCTGAAACGGTTGGAAATGCCGACCTTATAATATTTGCGCTTTATCCAACGGTATTTATTAATTGGGTTGAGTGTAACCAAAAATATATAAAAAGTGGTGCTGTGCTTACCGATGTAACGGGTGTAAAGGGAAGCGTAGTATATAAAATTCAGTCTATGTTAAGGGATGATATAGAATTTATATCTGCACATCCTATGGCAGGTAAAGAGGTCAGCGGTATTTCTAACAGCGACCCTAAAATTTTTACTCAAGCCAACTATATCGTTGTACCTACCGAAAAAAACACAACCGAGGCTATTGAACTTTGTGAAAATCTTGGAGAAGAACTTGGATTTTACAGAGTAACCAGATTGAATGTTGAAAAGCACGATGAAATGATTGCTTTCTTATCACAGCTTACTCATTGTATAGCAGTATCACTTATGTGCAGCAAGGACGACGAAGCACTGGTAGATTATACAGGCGACTCCTTCCGTGATTTGACTAGAATTGCTAAAATCAACGATGAGATGTGGAGTGAGCTTTTTTTGCTGAACAAAGAACCTCTTATAAAAGAAATAGAGGGATTTGAAGAAAATCTTTTTAAACTAAAAAAAGCAATTAAAGAAAATAACAGAGAAGAAATAAGAAAAATGATGCGCATTTCTACAATAAGGAGAAAGCGCTTTGATAAGAGAGGGTAAAAATTATGGGAATGGATTTTAAAAGAAAATTGCCTATTCCGAAAGATATAAAAAATGAATTTCCTATAGGCAAAAAAGAACAAAATATTAAAGAGGAAAGAGATGCCGAGATAAAGAAAATCTTTATGGGTGATAGTGATAAATTTTTGCTTATTATCGGTCCTTGCTCTGCCGATTATCCTGAAAGCGTTCTTGAATATATAGAAAAGCTTAGGGTAATTCAGGATGAAGTTAAAGATAAAATTTTTATAATTCCGCGAATTTACACTAATAAACCAAGAACCACCGGCGCAGGTTATAAGGGTATGCTTCATCAGCCGGACCCCGACAAAAATCCCGATATGCTTAATGGTATAATTGCTATAAGACAGTTGCACATGAAAGCTCTTAAGGATTACGGATTTACCTGTGCTGATGAAATGCTTTATCCGTCAAACCACCGTTATTTATCAGATTTACTTTCTTATGTTGCGGTGGGCGCCCGTTCGGTTGAAAATCAGGAACACAGACTTGTTTCAAGCGGTATGGATACCCCTGTAGGCATGAAAAATCCCACAGGCGGAGATTTGACGGTAATGATGAATGCAATTTCAGCTGCACAGCACGGACATACTTTTATATACAGAGGTTGGGAAGTAAAAAGTGACGGTAATCCTCTTGCTCATGCAATACTTCGCGGATATACGGGACTTAACGGAGATAGCGTTGCAAATTACCATTATGAAAATTTAGCCCAGCTTGATGAACTTTATAAAAAATCGGGACTGCTTAATCCATCGGTTATAATAGATACAAACCATGCAAATTCGGCTAAAAAATATTTAGAACAACCGAGAATTGCCAAGGATGTAATTTACAGCTGCACCCATAACGATGATATTAAAAAGCTTGTAAAGGGTCTTATGGTGGAAAGCTATCTTGAAGACGGATGCCAGAAAATCGGCGACCATGTTTACGGCAAATCTATTACAGACCCATGTATCGGTTGGAAAAAGACTGAAAAACTTATATATAATATTGCACATACAATATAAAAAAAGAGGTTGGAATTCCAACCTCTTTTTAAATTACTTTTTTCTGAATATAAACTGTATGAGCTTTGCTATTTCCATAACTGCCAGCGGAACAAAGGTGAGTGCTAAAGCTAGAATATAAAGCTCGGTTTCAAGAAGAGCTAAACCGAAAGCGTGACGCAACGGTGTGAAAATAACGAGCAACATAAGGAGCGTAGAGAAAAGCGCGGCAAGATTAAGCTTTTTATTGCTGAAAGGTCTTATTGCAAAGAGGGAATGTTCGCTTCTCATATTAAAGGCATGAACGACCTGCGACATACCAAGAACTATAAATGCAACGGTTCTGCCTTTGATTTCAAGTTCGGGAATATCGTAAGTGCCACCGCCAAGATAAAAGCCTATGATTGCCAGCGCACCAAACATCAATCCTTGAAGCACAACTTTTAAACCTAAACCGTGAGCAAAAAGTCCTTCATTTTTAGGCTTAGGCTTTTGTGTCATAACATCCTGCTCTACTGCTTCCATACCAAGCGCAATAGCGGGGAAGCTGTCGGAAACAAGATTAATCCATAAAAGCTGCATAGAAAGAAAGGGGGACTTTTGCCAAATAAGCATTGATATAAATACCGCAATAACTTCTCCAACATTTGTACCAAGCAGAAATCCTACTACCTTTTTGATGTTGGCGTAAATTCCACGGCCTTCCTGAACGGCATCTACTATGGTAGCAAAATTATCGTCGGTTAACGTCATATCGGCAGCACCCTTAGCAACATCGGTACCTGTAATACCCATAGCACAGCCTATATCTGCGGATTTAAGAGCAGGGGCATCGTTTACGCCGTCGCCTGTCATTGAAACAACTTGGCCTTTTCTCTGCCAAGCCCTTACTATTCTTATCTTGTTTTCTGGAGAAACTCGTGCATAAACAGAAATGTTTTCAACCTGACGGTCAAGCTCACTATCGCTCATAGCATCAAGCTGAGCTCCCGTTATAGCCATATCGCCTTCCAGCAATATACCGAGTTCCTTTGCTATTGCAGAGGCGGTAATAACGTGGTCGCCTGTAATCATAACGGGCTTTATTCCTGCTTTGCGGCAGGTTTCAACTGCAATTTTTGCTTCGGAACGTGGTGGGTCTATCATACCTACAAGTCCCATAAAGTTAAGATTGTTTTCAATAGTTTCACTAGTGATTTGCTCGGGCAGAGCATCTATTATCTTGTAACCTATGGCTAAAACGCGGAGAGCGTTAGAACTCATTTCTTCGGTTACTTTTGCGGCAGTTTCAAGGTCACCATTAACACATATTTCTGCCATCATATCAAAAGCACCCTTAACGATAACGACCTTTTTTCCGTCGATTTCGTTAACCGTACTCATTAATTTTCTGTCGGAATCAAAGGGAATAGAGGCAATTCTTGGGTATTTTTCGTTAAGAGAATCCTTATTGTATCCGTTTTTATGACAAGCGTAAACAATGGCAGTTTCGGTAGGGTCGCCTATATGCTGTTCTCCATCATTAGAAAAAACAACGCTTCCGTCACTGCAAAGAGTACCGTAGATTAAAAGCTCTCTGATTTTATCGCTGTTATTAGGGCTTATATCCTCTGAAATATTTTCAGAGTCAAGATAAGCCTTAACAAGTGTCATTCTGTTTTGTGTTAAAGTACCGGTCTTATCGGAGCATATAATCGAGGCGCTGCCGAGAGTTTCGACGGCGGGAAGTCTTCTTATAAGCGCATTCTTTTTAACCATTCTCTGAACGCCTATAGAGAGTACAATGGTAACTATAACGGGCAGTCCTTCAGGTATAGCTGAAACGGCAAGAGATACAGCCGTCATAAAAATTTCCATAACAGGAGTATCAGCAAGTATACCAACAACAAAAATAATAGTACATATAACAAGGGCTAATATACCTAAATATTTGCCTAACTGAGCAAGTTTTTTCTGAAGCGGCGTCTGGGTGTCGCCCTCGTCGTCAAGAAGGTTGGCGATTTTACCCATTTCGGTATCCATACCCGTAGCTGTAACGATAGCCGTTGCCGTACCATAGGTAATACTGCAGCCTGAAAAGACCATATTGGTTCGGTCACCAATGGGAGCATCTTTAGAAAGCAGGACAGAGGAATCCTTTTCAGAGGGTACGGATTCACCGGTTAAGGCGGATTCCTCGCTCTTAAGGCTAACACTTTCTATTAAACGGGCATCAGCAGGTACAAAGTCGCCAGCCTCCAGCTTTATAATATCGCCGGGAACAAGGTCAGCGGCGGCAATAATTTTTTCTTCACCGTTCCTTATAACTCTTGCGTGTGGTGCCGACATATTTTTAAGTGCATCAAGAGCCTTTTCCGCCTTTCCTTCTTGATAAACACCCATAAAAGCATTCATAATTACAATAGCGAGGATAAGCAGCGGTTCAAAAAGTTCTCCCCAATTCTTTTCGGCACACACAATAACGAAAGAAACTATTGCGGCGGCAATAAGGATTAAAATCATTACGTCTTTGAACTGGTCGGCAAACCGTTCGATAAAGGTTTTCTTTTTCTTTTCCTTTAATTTGTTAGGACCGTATTTGGTTTTTAAGGACTCAAGCTGTGAATTGTTAAGACCTCTGACAATATCAGTTTCAAAAGCCTCTTTTACGGAATCAATAGATTTACTGTGTGACAATTAAAGTGCCTCCTAAAAAATAAGGGCTGCAATTATTGCAGCCCAAAATATACTTAATCTTCAGTTTCAATTTCTTCTTTTTCTCTGCCTGAAGTATTAACCGTGATTTCCTGCGCCATCATATCGTTAGCCTTTGTAACGGTAATTGAAATTCCGTTAAACTCAAAGGTGTCACCCTCAGCGGGAATTCCTTCACCCAACTGAGTCAACCAACCGTTAACGGTTGCGGCTTCGGTTTCTTCATCAAACTCAAGAGAGAAATATTCGAAAAAGTCTTCAATAGAAACGCTGCAAAGAACCTTGAAGTTTTCTTCATCAATGGGAGTAAAATCATCAACGGCTTCGTCGGATTCATCCCAGATTTCACCCACTATCTCCTCAAGAATATCCTCCATAGTAACGATACCAGAGGTTTCGCCATATTCATTAACTACCATAACTATATGATTATGGTCGGTCTGCATATCCTTGAATAAGGTGTCAAGATGTATGGATTCAGGTACAAAAACAGGCGGCTGAATAGCATCGTCAATTGAAAAGTTTTCGTCGTTTTTGTGTAACAGATAATCCTTAGTATATAGTATACCCACAATATTGTCGTGAGACTCACTATAAACAGGAATTCGTGAATAACCTTCATTTTCTATAACCGTAAGTAATTCCTCATCGCTTGATTCTTTAGATACGAAAACGACGGAATTTCTGGGGGTCATAACGTCCTCGGCGGTCATACGGTCGAGCTTGAAAACATTTTTTATGTATTCAATATCGTCCTGATTTAAGGAACCTTCGTCTGCGCCGGCATCAAGCATAAGTACAATATCTTCTTCAGATACAGAGTCTTCTTTTTCGTTAGGGTCAATGCCGAAAATACGGAGCATACCGTTGGTTGAAACGGTAAGTAACCATATAATAGGTCTGAGTACAGCGGTAAGGAAAGAAATAATACCGCAAAAACTGTAAGAAAGCTTTTCCTTATGGCGCATAGCCACTCTTTTTGGAACAAGTTCCCCAAGAACAAGAGTAAAGAATGAAAGTATAAGGGTGATAACGATAACCGAAATATCATTTACAATACCGGAATGTTTTGTTAATAATTCAGATTTTGAAGCTAAAAACATAGATAGCTTTTCGGCAAAGTTATCAGCAGCAAAAGCGGAACCTAAAAATCCCGCAAGTGTAATGCCTATTTGTATAGTTGAAAGAAAACGGGTAGGGTTTTCTATCATCTTAAGCATTTTTTCGGCTTTTTTATCGCCGTCTTCTGCTTGTGCTTTGATTTTCTTCTCATTAAGAGAAATTACCGCAATTTCGGTAGCGGCAAAAAATGCGTTAAGCGCAATCAGAATAAACTGTAGCAGCAAATGTTTAAACATAATGACTTATCGTCCTCCGATTTAATAATAAAATGTGTTTTTAAAGGCGGAATATAACATCAGTTACGATTGTAGGTTAAAACCATTGCATAAACGCCTTTATAATCACTTTTCACAGCTTTTTCGGTGACAATAAAGTCAAAGCAGCTACTTCGCGGCAGCGGATCCACAAAACCAACTCCTATCAAAATATTAGTTTAAATATTATACTACAAAAGAGAAAAATAGTCAAGTTAAGATAAAATTACTTTAAAAGTCGTAATAATGATGGTATAATTAATGTAACTCAACTAATGGTATGTAGACCGAACCACTGAAAAAGGATATACTTATAGCGAAAGGAGGACCACGGCTTATGGACCAAATAAAAATTGGAAGATTTATAGCTGAGTGCAGAAAACGGGAAAATTTGACCCAAATGCAGCTGGCTGAAAAACTCGGAATTACAGACAGAGCAATATCAAAATGGGAAAACGGAAGAGCAATGCCTGATTCTTCTATTATGATTGAGTTGTGTGAAATTCTTAAAATCAGTGTAAACGATTTACTTTGTGGGGAGGTAGTAACTATGGAAAATTACAATAAAGAATTAGAGAAACGATTGCTTGAAATGGTGAAGCAGAAAGAAGAAAGCGATAAAAGATTATTGGCTCTTGAATGGGTAGTGTGTATCCTTTCAATGATAGTTTTATTAGTACCTATATATATTGCTTCGTATCTGCAGATGGAGGATTGGCAGAGAATAGTGTTGTGCTTTTCCGGATTTGTTCCGTGTTTTATTGGTTTTTTTGTTGCTCTTAAAATAGAGCAAGTGGCTGGATATTATGAATGTAAAGTATGCGGTCACAGATATGTTCCTACATTCAAGGCTGTCAATTTATCAATGCATATGGGCAGAACAAGATATATGAAGTGCCCGAGGTGCAATAAAAAGTCATGGCAGAAAAAGGTTATAGGTGAAGTAAAAGAATAATTTATTCTCCCCTTAGATACTTAAGGGGAGTTTTTAAATACATGTGGAAATTTTTAAAAATGTGTGCTAAAATAAATATAGGTGATGAAGATGGCAGTAAAATTAAATGAAAATAAAGAGCTTGTAAAGGCTATAAAAGACGGGCTAAAAGCAAAAGGCGGATACTGTCCCTGCCGTCTAGAAAAAACAGAGGACAATAAGTGTATTTGCAAAGAATTCAGAGAGCAGATAGCTGACCCGAATTTTGAGGGTTACTGTCACTGTATGCTATATTATAAATCAAGAGATTAACGGAGGGAAAAATTATGTCTTATATAGAACTAAACGCTGAAAATTTTGAACGAGAGGTTATGCAGTCTTCTCTTCCCGTACTTATTGATTTTTGGGCTGTGTGGTGCGGCCCCTGCCAGATGATAGCGCCTGTTATAAGTGAAATTGCTGATGAACGTGACGATATAAAGGTTTGCAAGGTCAACGTGGATGAACAGCCAGAACTTGCTCAGGCTTTTGGCGTTTCAAGTATACCTACTCTGGTAGTAGTAAAGGATAAAAAAATTTCAAATGTGATGGTAGGATACCGCACAAAGGAAGAAATTTTAGCGGAAATATAAACTTAAAACGGTCCTGTACGATAATATATAGGGCTGTTTTTATTTAAAGAACAAAAATTCACATAAAAATATCACTCAAGACAAAATATTTGTTAAATTCCACTTGTATTTTGTAGTAAAAAATACTATAATTCTATTATAAGTAAATAAAAATAAACGGAGGTTTAATACTATGGCAGAAAAAAGACTTATCGGTGAATATCCTGTAATCGGTATTCGCCCTGTAATCGACGCTAGAAGAGGTCCTCTTAAGGTGAGAGAGTCACTTGAAGAACAAACTATGAATATGGCTAAAAGTGCCGCTAAATTACTTGAAGAAAACCTTAAGTATTCTAACGGCGAACCCGTAAAGGTTGTTATTTCCGATACAACTATCGGTCGTGTGGCTGAAACTGCAGCTTGTGCTGCTCAGTTTAAGAAGGAAGGCGTTGATATAACCCTTACCGTTACTCCTTGCTGGTGCTACGGCTCCGAAACAATGGATATGGACCCCCTCACCATAAAGGGCGTATGGGGCTTTAACGGTACTGAGCGCCCCGGTGCTGTTTACCTTGCTTCTGTTCTTGCTGCTCACGCTCAGAAGGGTCTTCCCGCATTCGGTATTTACGGTAACGAGGTTAAGGATTGCGATGATACCGAAATTCCCGAAGACGTAAAGGAAAAAATTCTTCGTTTCGGTCGCGCTGCTGTTGCTGTTGCTACTATGCGCGGTAAATCTTATTTACAGATTGGTTCTATCTGTATGGGTATTGCCGGCTCTATTATTTCTCCTGAATTTATCGAGGAATATCTCGGTATGCGTGTTGAGTCTGTTGACGAGGTAGAAATCATCCGCAGAATGACAGAGGGTATCTATGACCAGGCTGAATATGAAAAAGCATTTGCTTGGACTAAAGCAAACTGTATTGAAGGCTTTGACAAGAACCCTGAAGAAATGCAGAAAACAAGAGAAGAAAAAGATGCTGAATGGGAATTTGTTGTTAAGATGATGGTTATTATCAAGGACCTTATGAGTGGCAACGAAAACCTACCGGAAGGCAGAGAAGAAGAAATGGTTGGCCACAATGCTATTGCAGGCGGCTTCCAAGGTCAGCGTCAATGGACCGACTTCTATCCTAACTGCGACTTCCCGGAGGCTATGCTTAACACCTCTTTTGACTGGAATGGCGCAAGAGAACCCTATGTATTTGCTACCGAAAACGACGTTCTTAACGGGTTAGGTATGCTCTTTATGAAGCTTCTCACAAACCGCGCTCAGATGTTTGCTGATGTTAGAACCTGCTGGAGTGGTGATTCTGTTAAGCGTGTTACCGGTTACGATATTGAAGGCAAGGCTAAGGAGTCTGACGGCTTTATTCATCTTATTAACTCAGGTGCTTGCTGCCTTGACGCTACCGGTGCGGCCAAAGATGAAAATGGCACTCCCGTTATGAAAGAGTGGTATAACGTTACTGAGGCTGACCAGAAGGCTATTATGGAAAACACTACCTGGAACTATGCTGACCTTGGATACTTCCGCGGCGGCGGTTATTCCTCACGTTTTGAAACCAAGGCTGAAATGCCCGTTACTATGATAAGACTTAATCTCGTTAAGGGCGTTGGCCCTGTTCTTCAGATTGCTGAAGGCTGGACAGTAAATCTTCCTGAAAAGGTAAGCGATACTCTTTGGAAGAGAACTGACTATACCTGGCCTTGTACCTGGTTCGCTCCCAGAATTACCGGTGAGGGCGCATTTAAGTCTGCTTATGACGTAATGAATAACTGGGGTGCAAACCACGGCGCTATTTCCTACGGTCATATCGGTGCTGACCTTATTACAATGTGCTCAATGCTCCGCATACCTGTTTGTATGCACAACGTACCTGAAGAGAAAATCTTCCGTCCTGCTTGCTGGAATGCTTTCGGCATGGATAAGGAAGGTCAGGATTACAGAGCTTGCGCTGCTTACGGTCCTCTTTATAAGTAAGAAAGGAGTAACAGAAAGGGTATAAATCTTTATACCCTTTCTGTGTAATTTATTATGTTAATAGGTGTGCCTAAAATTCTTTCTCCCGAACTTTTAAAGGTTCTTTGCGAAATGGGTCATAGTGACAGAATTGTCATTGCTGACGGTAATTTTCCTGCTGAAAGTGTAGGAAAAAATGCTAAGGTTATCCGTATGGACGGTCATAATGCTTGTGACGTTCTTGAGGCTGTTTTAAAAGTATTTCCTCTTGATACCTTTGTTGAAAAACCTGTTTCTCTTATGCAGGTTACTCCGGGCGATGACGTTGAAACTCCTATTTGGAATGAATATGAAAGAATAATCAAAGAAGAACAAGGCAGAGAAAACGTAATGTGCGAAATTGAACGTTTTGCATTTTATGAGGAAGCCCGCAAAGCGTATGCTGTTATTGCAACGGGTGAATCTGCTTTATATGCCAATATTATGCTTCAGAAAGGTGTAATATAAGTCATTGAAGTATACAGCTATTATAAAAGGTATTTTTATAGAACGAATCAACCGTTTTATTGCAAAGGTTAATATAAACGGGGAAAAAACTGTCGTCCATGTTAAAAATACTGGGCGATGCAAGGAATTACTTTTAAAAGGCTGTACTGTTTATCTTTCGGTTAGTGATAATAAAAACAGAAAAACGGCTTTTGACCTTATTGCTGTAGAAAAAGTACGACAGGGGAAAAAGCCGTTGCTTATTAATATGGATTCCCAGATTCCTAATTTTGCCGCAGAAGAATTTTTTAAAAATGGTAATATTTTTTCGAAAAATGCCGTTATTAAAAGGGAAGTAACATATTTAAATTCAAGGTTTGATTTTTATATTGAAGACGGTGACACGAAAGCATTTGCCGAAATCAAAGGCGTTACCCTTGAAAAAGACGGAGTAGCCCTTTTTCCCGATGCTCCTACCGAAAGGGAATTAAGCATATAAACGAGCTTATAAAAGCAAAAGAAAACGGTTATGAAGCATATATTGTTTTCGTAATACAAATGAAAGAAATATACTGTTTTAAGCCGAATACAGATACCCATAAAGCTTTTGCCGAGGCACTGAAAGGAGCAAAAGTTGCGGGTGTGAAAATTTTGGCGGTGGATAGTATTGTTACTAAAGATTCTATAGAAATAGACCAATTTGTGAAAACGGAGATTTAAATATGGAAATATTTAATTTATGGGAAAAAATACCCGGACTTTGTGAATTTATTCCTGTGCTAGAATATTATCCTGCGAAATTTTATTCAGGTGTTTCACAAAAATGTGATGCTACCGTTGTGATTTTGCCGGGTGGCGGGTATGCTAGCCGTGCCGAGCACGAAGGTAAGGGTTATGCCGACTTTTTTAATTCTATCGGAATGGATGCCTTTGTGTGTCAGTACAGAACTGCGCCTCACAGATATCCTTTGCCGCTTCTCGATGCAAGACGTGCTGTTCAGTTTGTGCGATTTAATGCTGAAAAATTTGGAATTAACCCTGAAAAAATTGGTGTTATGGGTTCGTCAGCGGGCGGACATTTGGCTTCATCAATAAGTAATATATACGATGATTTTGACAACGTTCTTGTTAAAGACCAAATTGATGCTATTGATTATTTGCCAAATTTTGAAATTCTTTGTTATCCTGTTATTGCCCTCAAAGACTTTGGACATATTGGAAGTGGAAAAAATCTTTTAGGTGATAATTATGAAAATGAGCAACTGGTTGATTATCTCTCTATGCAGAACAGAGTAAACGAAAAAACTCCTAAAACCTTTATTTTTCATACCTTTGATGACCCTGTTGTTAGTATTAAGAACAGCCTTGCTTATGCCATGGCGTTAAAAGAAAATAATATTGAATGTGAAATGCATATTTATCAGAACGGTCCGCACGGTGTTGGTCTTGCGTCTTTCAGCAACAGCCTTTCACAGTGGACTGTTCAGCTTAAGAACTGGCTTATACATAATGAAATAATTGCCTGTAAGAAGTGATTTTTAAAAATGAAGGATGGCTATAAAAAGTGAAACTTATTTTTAATGCTCTTTTTAAATTTTTGATAGGGTTAACTTTGATTTTTGCTCTTTTGTTTATACCTGCCGGTACTTTAAAGTTTTTTGGCGGATGGTTGTTTATAGGCTTACTTTTCATACCGATTTTTATTTTCGGTATAGTGCTTATAATAAAATCACCTGACCTTTTAAGAAAACGTCTTGATGTTAAGGAAAAGGAAAATACCCAGAAGGGTGTGGTTGCTATTTCGGCGCTTATATTTTTACTTGGCTTTATCTGTGCAGGTCTTGATTTTCGCTTTTGTATAACAAAAATGCCTTATTGGCTGACTTTGGTAGCTTCGGTAGTATTTCTTTTGGCATACGGATTGTATGCGGAGGTTATGCGGGAAAATGCGTATCTTTCCCGTACCATAAAAGTAGAGGAAAACCAAAAGGTAATAACCAGCGGACTTTATGCAATAGTTAGACACCCTATGTATACGGCAACTATTTTGCTGTTTTCTATGATACCACTTATTCTCGGTTCTTTTATTTCTCTGATTCCTTTTTTATTTTATCCTGTGTTAATTATAGTCAGAATAAGAAACGAAGAAAAAGTGCTGACAGAACAGCTTTTTGGTTATGATGAATATACGAAAAAAGTAAAATACAGATTAATACCGTTTATTTGGTAAGAAAACCGCTAAGGAAATAAACTTAGCGGTTTTAAAATTATTTATTAAAAGAAACGGGTTTTGTTTGCTCAGAAGCAAAAGCATTAGGACCCGGGTCAGACATAGAAAAATACATTTTTGCTGCTTTGGTTGTTCCGAAATCTCTATTAGAACCAGAGTTTTGCACCTTGTTAAAAGCATCTCTGAACATTTGGTTATGGGCTTCCTCGCGATTTAGGAGAAAATCTATAGTTTCACGTACCTTTTTATCATTAATCTGGCGGTAAAGGTATTCGTAAACCACCTTTGCACGTTGCTCAGATGCGATATTGCTGAGCAGGTCTGCGCAGAGGTCTCCCGTAACGGTTACATAGTCACCTGTCCATGAATAGCCCGAAGCGTTTATAAGTCCAGGATTAAGACCTAGTATTACATGGGACTGAATTTCACCGCTGGGTACTTTATAGGCGTCAACATCGTGGCCGTTTAATAAGTTGATGGTCTGTGCAATCATTTCCATGTGACCTAGTTCTTCAGCGGCAATATCAAGGAATAAATCCTTTATTTCGGGGTCTTTAATTCTGAAACTCTGTGACATATACTGCATAGCGGCTTTTAGTTCACCATTACCACCGCCGAGTTGCTCCTGTAAGAGTGCCGCATATTGAGGGTTTGGTTTTTCAATCTCTACGGGATGAAAAAGCATTTTTTCGTGTTTAAACATTATAATTCCTCCACTTATTATTTACTAATTATTCTTTCATTTTTAAGTGAATTTATACAAAAAAAGTGAGCTCATTATTATCATCACAAATGCCTAAAAAAATTTCCTTTGGACTTTTATAGCCTTGGCATTTTAATTCGTTATTGAGCCAATTTAGGTTCAGTCCAAGACGTTTTAAGTTGTCTTCTAAAATTCTTCCGTCCATAATAACCTCGGTGGTGATTGATGCGGGCGGCGGAATAATATTCATATCAGTAGGATTTATAGGCCGTTTGGTAGCTTTGGGTAAAATAGTTAATCTACCATTATATTCAAAAATTGCAGTGGAGATATCGTTCAGATTAAAGTATCCCTCTTGTCTGCACATCACCATAAATTCGCTCAAATCCATTTTTGCCTTTTTCATATTTTTTTTGTATATTTTTCCGCCATTCATTATAATGGTGGGAGTACCGTTGATAAATTTTCTCGTTTTTGGTAGTTTGCTGGTAATAAGTGTTAAACAAACGGTTATAATTCCGTAAATTATCATTGAAATAAGTGGCTTCCATGGTTTCTCTAATTCGGTTGCTAGTTCTGCCGCAATAGAGCCTATTGTAATTCCTGTAATATAATCAAAAAAATCAAGCTGTGACATTTGTTTATGTCCCATAATCTTCGCAATTACAAACAGTGATACCGCAGATAAAAAAGATGTTAAGATAACTTTTGTAATTTCCATAACATACCTCCGAGATTTATTGTACCCGAAAGGCAGAACGTTATTTATTTTGACATGTTTTTTCGCAAATACTTCTTTGGGTGACAATGATAACAAGAGTGTCGCCAAGCTGTACTAATATCGAGGCTAATAGAGTCAGCTCATCATCATTTAACTTAGAGGTAATAGAGTTGGCAAGAACCGTAACCCCTGCCGTTAATTCGCAAGCATTCATTTTAATCACCTCTGTATATAATATGGCAGAAAGAGCTTAAGGAATCAATGTAAAATAATGTTGATATAAAGCCCAACCTAAAAAATAAAAATCCGCTAATTTTCATCAGCGGAAAAGCTACTGCATCTCATCAAGCCGATATAGGCATACACACCTATGGTGTGATGATATACGCCGCATAAATGTGGCAATGATATACACGCTATCGCGTGATGATATACCAAGCCTATCGGCTTGAATAAAAAATCCGCCGACAAAGTCGACGGATTTTTGGTCGAGGTGACAGGACTCGAACCTGCGGCATCTAGTTCCCAAAACTAGTGCGCTACCAACTGCGCCACACCTCGTAAGGTAAGCTGTTCCGAAAACGGAACAGCTTATACATTATAACCAATAAAACTAGATTTGTCAACGGGTAAAAATTAGTTTTTAAGACTTTGTAAAGGAGCGGGGATTTGTCCACCGCGGTTAATAAACCGAGCAGGGGAGCCTGTATTAACCTTCATAACGGGACCTTCGCCAAGAAGTCCACCGAAAGAAAGGGAGTCGCCCTCTTTTTTGCCGATAGCGGGAATAACTCTGACAGCGGTGGTTTTTGAGTTAATCATTCCTATTGCGGCCTCGTCGGCAATAATTGCCGAAATAACCTCGGGTGTGGTATCACCCGGAATATTAATCATATCAAGACCAACAGAGCAAACTGCAGTCATAGCTTCAAGCTTCTCAATGGTTAAAGAACCGCAGGCTGCGGCATTTATCATTCCAGCATCTTCAGTAACGGGAATGAACGCGCCGGAAAGACCGCCTACCTTAGAGGAAGCCATAACACCGCCCTTTTTAACCGCATCGTTAAGAAGGGCAAGGGTAGCTGTAGTTCCGGCACAGCCACAACATTCAAGACCTATTTCCTCGAGAATATAAGCAACTGAGTCACCTACGGCAGGGGTAGGAGCAAGGGATAAGTCTACAATACCAAAAGGTACGTCTAGTCTTGCTGAAGCTTCCTTTGCAACTAATTGTCCCATACGGGTGATTTTAAAGGCAGTACGCTTAATAAGTTCGGCAACACCGGTAATATCGAGGTTTTTAGATTTAGCAAGGGCGGCGCGGACAACACCAGGACCGGAAACACCTACATTGATTACACAGTCGGCCTCGCCAACTCCGTGAAAAGCACCCGCCATAAAAGGATTATCCTCAGGTGCGTTACAGAAAACAACTAATTTTGCCGCACCGATACAGTTTCTGTCCTTAGTAAGTTCGGCAGCCTTTTTGACAACACTACCCATAATTTTGACGGCATCAAGGTTGATACCGGCTTTGGTAGAACCTATATTTACTGATGAACAGATATGTTCGGTTTTTGAGAGCGCTTCTGGGATACTGTCAATTAATATTTTATCTCCCTCGGTAAAGCCTTTTTGTACAAGGGCAGAATAACCCCCGATAAAGTTAACGCCAACAGTTCTGGCAGCTTTTTCAAGAGCAAGGGCAAATTTTATAGGATTTTTTTCTTCGCAAGCGCCCACAAGCATCGCAATAGGGGTTACCGAAATACGTT
The DNA here is from genome assembly GCA_015065585.1 of Oscillospiraceae bacterium. Taxonomy (GTDB): domain Bacteria; phylum Bacillota; class Clostridia; order Oscillospirales; family Acutalibacteraceae; genus SIG607. The sequence goes on along the minus strand of SVQC01000002.1, from coordinate 9,056 downwards.
TGTTTATAATCGGGATACCGTACTTCTTTTCAATTTCCTCACACTCAGGAACTAGACGACTTGCCTTTGCAACGATTTTATTATATACCTTTTGACAGGCTTTATCAATATTGCTGTCAATACAGTCAAGAAGAGAGATACCCATAGTAACTGTACGGATATCAAGATTTTCTTCCTGTATCATAGTTATAGTTTCAAGTATATCTTTGGTTTCCAGCATAGTATCACCTTAAATCTTATGCATCGAATTGAAAATATCTTCGTGCATAGCGTGGATGGATAGATTTTTTTCTTTGCCGTATGCAGATATATTGTCGGCGAACTCGTTGAAATCAACGGTAAGCTTGCTTATATCACAAATCATAATCATACAGAACATATCCTGAAGAACCGACTGTGAAACGTCAATGATATTTACGCCGAAATCAGCGCACTTGTTTGAAACACCTGCTAAAATACCGACACAGTCCTTGCCGATAACAGAAATAACGATTTTCATACATACACCTCTAAAGAAATATTTAAGGATAATATACCATATTTAATATAAAATGTAAATATATCTTTTAAAATATCGGCGTTTGTGATAAAATGATAAAGGAGGCGAAGAAATGTTTAGTAAAAAAGCATACGCTAAGGTTAATTTATCCCTTTATATAACCGGCAAAAGACGGGACGGATATCATTTGCTTGATACTGTGATGCAGGAAATATCTCTTTATGATACCGTAAAAATATCACCTAATTCTGATGGAAAAATAAAGGTTATTTCCAATATTGATAATTTGTCTGATGAAAATAATATATGTTACTCTGCAGCTAAGCTCTTTTTAGAGGAAATCGATAGCAGTGATACCTTTAGTATTGAAATTGAAAAAAATATTCCGCTTGCCGCAGGTCTTGGCGGAGGAAGTTCCGACGCGGCGGCAGTTTTATCTTTATTAAATGAGATATACAAGAAACCTCTCACAGATAAGCATTTATGCAGTATTGCACTAAAACTTGGTGCTGATGTACCGTTCTTTCTTAAAGGTGGATGTGCCAGGGTGACGGGAATAGGCGAAAATAACGAAAAAATAATAAGAAATCTCCCGATTTATATGGTACTTATTAAGGCAGAAGAAAAAGCCTCTACTGCTTTAATGTATAAGGAGTTTGATTTAAAAGCAGAAAGCCTTAAAACCGAAAACAGAAACGATATTATGGTAACCGCGCTTAAAAATAATGAAGAAAGGAATTTTTTAACCGCCGTGCATAATGATTTTTCTCTTGTCTGGGATTATGAAAAAATAAAAAAAGATTTAGAAAGCAATAATGCTTTAAAGGTTTCTTTGTCGGGAAGCGGACCTACCGTAATCGGTTTTTATAAAAACAGTAACAGTGCAGCGAATGCTTTTGAAAAACTAAAACAAAAATATCCCGTAATATTCAATGTAACTGCAATAGGTGAATAAAAAAATAAAATACGGTCTATCATAATCGCGGAGGAATGTGATTATGAATAAATTTCGTACAGCAATAATTTTTTCACTTATTTTTTCGGTATGTTTAAGTTTTGCCAGATTTGATGCCTTATGTCAGGATGTAAGAGACAATGTTTTCAGGCTTCATATAAGAGCAAATTCCAATAGCGAATTTGACCAAGCTTTAAAGCTTAAGGTGAGAGATGCAATACTTCTTTTTGAGGGTGAACACTTCGGCGAATGTGAAAATTTGGACAGCGCTATAGAATATGCAGAAAATAATATAGAAAATTTCAAAAATATAGCGCAAAATATAATAAAAGAGCAAGGCTATGATTATGAAGTAACAGTCAGCGTAGGTGATTCCTATTTTGAAAACAGGGAATACGAAGACTTTACGCTTCCTGCTGGAGTATACAAATCTCTTAATATTGATATAGGCAGTGGCGAGGGCAAAAACTGGTGGTGCGTTATGTTTCCGGCGGTATGCGTAGGCTCAGCCGCAGATATTGAAGACGCCCTTAACAGTTCGTCTGCAGAGATAGTAACAAACAGCCGTAAATACACCGTAAAATTCAAAAGTGTAGAGGTTTATGAAGATATTAAAAAAATCTTTTCAAAAAATAAAAAATAATTCTTGCATTTTATGTTAAAGTGTGGTAATATACCAATGTTAACGAAAAATTTGAAAGAGGTGACACTGTAATGAAAGAGGGTATACATCCAAAATACGAAAAAGTCGTAGTTAGATGTGCATGTGGTGCGGAGTTTGAAACTCGTTCAACTAAGGAAGATATTCATCTTGATATCTGCTCTAAATGTCATCCGTTCTTTACCGGAAAACAGAAGCTGGTTGATACCGGCGGTCGCGTTGACAAGTTCAGAAAGCGTTACGGCTTATAATTACAATTCCGCAACCAAGTTTTTGGTTGCGGTTTTATTTTCTATTTATTAAAAAGGTGGGTGTACTATGCAAGGATATCTGACGATAGAATCGGCTTGTCAGGGAGAATACGAAGAAAAACGTTCTAAATTCATTGCTAATATTATACCCATAGCTACTGAAGAAGAAGCACTTTTGTTTGTTAAGGAAATGAAAACTAAGTACTGGGATGCAAAACATAATGTTTTCGCTTATATTTTAAAAACAGGTACTGCCAGATTTTCTGACGACGGTGAGCCTCATTCTACTGCCGGTAAGCCTGTTCTAGATATAATAACCAAAAACGACCTTACTAATATCTGCGTCGTAGTCACCCGTTATTTCGGAGGTATACTTCTTGGCACGGGCGGACTTGTAAGGGCGTACAGCGAGGCAACTAAAAATGCTTTGAATAATGCTGATATAATTGAAATGGGACTAATTACGAAGCTGGCTACTTGCTGTGACTATCAGCAATATAATCGTATTGTACCTTTTATAGAAAATAATAATGCAATAGTGGTCAATACAGTTTTTGAGGAAAATGTATTGATAGAATTTACTATTGAGGACAGCAAAAAAGAGAAATTTGAAACCGCTTTTACTGACGCTTTTTTTGGGAAACTTGTCTTAGAAGAAAAAGGAAAAATATTTTCCAAGGTAAAAAATATAAAATAAAAAAGGTATTTTAAAACTTTTTGCGTATATAATAGATAGATAGGAGTGAAAATATGGAGAATATCCGTTGTCGTATTGAAAAAACCGAGCATTTAATTCTTTCTCCCTGTGCCGCTTTCAGTGATATGAGTAAAGGCAGAAAAAAAGAGGAACAGAAATGTGAAATACGTACAGATTTTCAGCGCGACCGCGACCGTATTATACACTCTAAGGCATTCAGACGCCTAAAGCATAAAACACAAGTGTTTTTATCCCCTGAGTCTGACCATTACAGAACACGACTTACCCATACTTTAGAGGTATCTCAGATAGCACGTACAATAGCAAGGGCAATGCGTCTTAATGAAGATTTAACAGAGGCTATTGCTTTAGGTCACGATTTAGGACATACACCTTTCGGACATGCTGGGGAAAGGGCTTTAGATGCACTTGCACCCTTTAGTTTTACCCATTATGAGCATAGCGTTCGGGTTTGTGAATTCTTAGAAAAAGAAGGCAAGGGACTTAATCTCACCTATGAAGTACTTAACGGTATAAAATGTCACACTAAGGGCGATGAAGCTGAAACCTTAGAGGGAAGAGTTGTTCGTATCTCAGACAGAATCGCTTATATTAACCACGATATTGACGACGCTATACGCGGAGGTATAATAAGTGGCGATGATATACCCGAAGATATAAAAACTTATTTAGGTAATTCAAAGAGTGACAGAATAAATACCCTCGTGTTATCGGTTATAAATAACAGCAAGGAAACCATATGTATGGATGAAAAGACCAAGGATTGCTTTGACCGTCTTCACGATTTCCTTTTCGAATATGTTTACAGAAATCCTAAGGCTAAATCAGAGGAAACAAAGGTTTATGATTTTGTCAAGGGTCTTTATGATTACTATATAGCTAATGCAGACAAGCTTCCAAAAGAATATAGGGAAATTTGTGAACATAGCGGTAAAGAACGGGCTGTGGTTGACTATATTGCAGGTATGACTGACCATTATGCTACGGTAGTTTACCAGAAGATTTATGTGCCGGGGTCATGGCAAAAATAAAATACAAAGGAGTGATTTTATGGCTATACCGCAGGATACAATAGCCGAGATAAAATATCGTAATGATATTGAATCGGTAATATCTCAGTATGTGGTATTAAAGCGCAGAGGCAAGAATCTTATCGGCCTTTGTCCTTTCCATAACGAAAAAACTCCTTCATTTACTTTGTATCCCGAAAACGGCTCATTTTACTGCTTTGGCTGCGGCGTAGGTGGAGATGTTATAACCTTTACCGGTATGATAGAACATCTTGATTACGTAGAATCTCTTAAATATCTTGCTGATAAAGCAGGAATAGTTATACCTGATGATAATTCCGAGGATAACACGTTAGCCCGTCTTAAACAGACTATTCTTGAAATTAACCGGGAATCCGCTAGATTTTTTCATAGCTGTCTTATGTCGTCTGAGGGTAAATGGGCGCTTGATTATCTTATTGGCAGAGGTTTAAATATTAATACGATACGCCGTTTCGGGTTAGGCTGTGCACCTGATAAATGGGATGCGCTTTTAAAACATCTTACTTCTAAGGGTTACAGTATTGCCGATATGCTACAGGCAAATGTAATTTCAAAAAGTCAGAGAGGTACATATTTTGACCGTTTTAGAAACCGCGTTATGTTCCCGATAATAAATCTTAGGGGAAGCGTAATTGCCTTTAGCGGTCGCGCTAGACCGGATGACGATAAGGCAACGGGGAAATATGTTAACACTCAGGATACTCCCGTATATAAAAAAGGTGAAAATCTTTACGGTTTTAACCTTGCTAAAAATGATTGCGCCGACAGGGTGATTTTGGTAGAGGGAAATATGGACGTTATTTCTCTTTACCAGGCGGGATTTACCAATACGGTTGCTGCTCTCGGTACTGCCTTTACGGTGGAGCAAGGCAAGCTTCTTAGCAGATATACAAAAGAACTTGTTATATGTCTTGATGCTGACTCTGCGGGTCAGAAAGCAGTTCAAAGAGCGTTGGAAACTCTTAAGGATTCAGGGCTTCCCACCAGAGTTGTCGTTATTCCCGACGGAAAAGACCCCGATGATTATATTAAGAAAAATTCCCCCGAAAAGTTCAAGGCACTTATTGATAAAAGTGAAAGCGATATTGAATACAAGCTACGGAAAGCAGGGGAGAATATTGATACCTCTTCTGATGACGGAAAACTTGCTTATCTTAAAGTGGCTGCCGAAATTCTTGCTCAGACGGGTGATGAACTGACTATAGATTTATATTCGGGCAGATTAGCCGAAAAGTATGGTTTTTCAAAGAATGCCGTCGATAACGCCATAAGGCGGATAAGAGAAAATAACGCCAAAAAGAAAATCAGAAAAGAAATTAATGACGCTGTAACACCAAAGTACAGCAGAAATGATATAAACCCCGAAAAACGCTTTAACAAACGGGCGGCAGTAGCCGAAGAAACTATTATTTCGGTTTTATTTGCTCATCCTGATTATTTTGGTAGGGTGGAGGAAGCGCTTCCTCCTGAAAAGTTTATTACTTCTGTTAACCGTCGTATATATGGGGATATTTACAACGCGTTAAAGGAAGAAATTAATATTGATATTTCTTTGTTTGGACAACAATACACACCGCCAGAACTTGGCTACATAGTATCTCTTCAAAGCGGTGTTAAGGCTGAAAGAAATCCTGTACAGCTTTTAAATGACAGTATTGAAGTTTTAAATAAAGAAAATCTTTTAAAAACTAAAGAGGGCGAAGAAAACGAAGATGACTGGATAAACAGGATGCAGACTTTGCTCAGAGAAAAAAAGGGAGAATAGAATGGATATGGAAAAGGAAAAGAAGCTCAATAAATCGGTGGAAGAAAATACCGAAAATAATAACGACCTTGATTTTCAAAATGATTATAATAATGATAAAACGGACAAGCTTTCTATTGACGAAATAGAAAATGCACCCGAAAATCTTGAGGAACTTTATGACGAGCCCGAACTACTTGAACTTGATTACGATGAAGAACCTACAGATGACGATTTGAAGTTAGAGGAAATGGACATTGATAATCTTGATGATACAGCTGCTCTTGAAAGCATGTCCCTTGATGACCCGGTAAAAGTTTATCTTCGTGAAATAGGCAGAGTTCCGCTTTTGTCTAGTGACGAGGAGATTGAGCTTGCCGTTAAGATTGCTGATGGCGATGAAAAAGCCAAGCGCAGACTTGCCGAGGCTAATCTGCGACTCGTTGTTAGTATAGCTAAGAAATATGTTGGCAGAGGCATGTACTTTTTAGACCTTATCCAAGAGGGTAACGTTGGTCTTATCAAAGCCGTAGATAAATTTGATTATACCAAGGGATTTAAATTCTCTACTTATGCTACTTGGTGGATTCGTCAAGCAATTACACGTGCTATTGCTGACCAGGCCAGAACTATCCGTATCCCTGTTCATATGGTTGAAACCATTAACCGTCTAAAGCGTGTTCAGAGTCAGCTTCTTCACGAAAATGGTTATGAACCTACTGAAGAAATGATTGCTGAAAAGCTAGATATGCCGGTTGAAAGAGTAAGAGAAATTATGAGAGTGGCTCAGGAACCTGTTTCTATGGAAACGCCAATAGGTCCTGAGGAGGATTCTCGTCTCATGGACTTTATAAGAGATGAAGATGCACTTGCCCCTGATGAAGCTGCGCTTAAAACTATTACCAATGAAGATATTGACGGTGTTCTTAAAACCCTTACAGAAAGAGAAGAAGCGGTTATCAGACTTCGTTTCGGTCTTCAGGACGGCAGATGCCATACTCTTGAAGAGGTTGGCTCCGAATTCAACGTTACAAGAGAGCGTATCCGTCAAATAGAGGCTAAGGCTCTCCGTAAGCTTCGTCATCCTGTTCGCAGTAATCGTTTCAAAGACAGATAAGTGAGGAAAATTATGGATTATCATTATAATACAAAAGGCGTTTGTTCCCGTTCTATTGATTTTACCGTAGAGGATGGAAAAATTACTGATATATCCTTTATGGGCGGTTGTAATGGAAATTTAAAGGGAATCGGTGCCCTTGTAAAAGGCATGGATATTGATGAGGTTATAACTCGTCTTGAGGGTATTAAGTGCGGTTTTAAGGATACTTCCTGCCCGGCACAATTAGCTCTTGCTCTGAAAAGTTTAAAGGAAAAGAAAGAGGACTAAAAGTGAACTTTGATTCGGATATCAAGATAGCAGGGGACAAACCCAGCATTGATGTAAAACGAAACAAAATATTGGCTGAAAATACCGAGAACAACGCGGCAGAGCGTAATGCTGCCCGTAATCTCGGCAGAGCCGTTGCGCAGATTTTTTCAAAGGATGCCACTAATTTTAAATATGATGACGACGGCGATTATGATATGATTATTGAAAGAAGATTACTTCTTTCCTTTACGGCAACTGTAGGTTTCGAGAGATACTGCGCTGACGATACCGATGCCGGTATTGCTCAGAAAGCTTTTCTGGATTATCTGAAAGAAAATAATCCAGAAATATACAGAACATCTGCCGATACCGGTGCTTTTTCATTTTATTATTTGGCATACAGACGCGGTACTGAGGTTGAGCGAAGAATAGGGCAGACCTTTGCCATGCTTTGCTCACATGACGGTGACAATGTCTATCAGGAACTGGGCGAAGCTCTGTACTGTTGGTTTTCCTCGGTTGTTAAAGAGCAAACCGAAAGATTTTCCCTTTCAAATAAATAATAAATAGTCCCTACACGACATATATTTTCGTGGAGGGATTTATTATGCCAACTATATACTTAAGCCCGTCAACACAAGAGTATAATCCTTATGTTGATTACGGAAATGAAGAACTTTATATGAATCTAATTGCCGATGCAATGATACCTTATCTTGATGCTTCGGGAATAAACTATGTCAGAAATACACCTGACATGACCGCAGCCAGCAGTATAAGAGCGTCAAATCAGGGGAATTACGATTTGCATCTTGCTTTACATTCAAATGCTGCAGGGCAAAGCGCGGCAGGAAGCCGACGGGGAACTGAAGTGTACTATTTTCCGGGTAGCGCAAACGGACAGCGTGCGGCGGAAATTATAGCAAATAATTTAAAACTTATATATCCTATTCCCGAAAATGTGCGAACAGTTCCAACAACTACTCTCGGCGAGGTTACAAGAACAAAAGCACCATCGGTGCTTATAGAATATGCCTTTCACGATAATATAGACGATGCTCAGTGGATAAGAAATAATATAAACGCTATAGCTGAAAATACGGTACTATCCTTAACCGATTATTTTGATATACCTTTTAACGTTCCAAGCGAACAAAGTGTAGCGACAGTACGCACTAATGAGGGCAGTAATCTTAATATAAGACAGTATCCGTCTTTTGAAGCGCCAATAGTGGGAAGCATACCAAATGGAACTCAGGTAACGGTGCTGTCAAAGGTTCCAGATTGGTATCTGATTCGATATAACAATAATACAGGATATTCGTATTCAGCCTATTTACAAGAGTGAATTTTTGTGTTATAATCTAAAAAAATGTCAAGGGGACGTGTAAAAAAATGGACATTAATAAATGGAACAAATATGAAGAAAAGAAAAAGGAGCTAAAAAAAAGCTACAGAGGTAAATTTGCTACTGTTTGGATTGTTTGGGCTTTTGTTTGTGCCGCTTTGATAGCTGTTATTGCTATTTTAAGCGATAAAATTGATATTTCAATTACTATTATTGGAATTGTGCTTGTTCTCGGCTTTTCCTTGATGGTTGCACTTAATAAAACAGGTGAGTACATAAAGGCCATTAAGCAACAAGAACTTTTGCTTGAACAGGAAGAACCTTTCGGCAAATTCAGAGACTAAAATTAAAACCGTGATAACAAAAGTTATCACGGTTTTTCATTGGTGTCTTTAGACGTGGAAATAAACCCCCAGTTCTACTGGGGGAAGATAAAAAGAGTAGGGCTACAATAAAAAG
>SVQC01000051.1 GCA_015065585.1 Oscillospiraceae bacterium | reverse complement strand
GTACCTCCTTCTAAGGTTTAATTGGCAGGTACAGTACAGCGCTTGCGTTCAAACTCTGCAAGGGCCTCATGGGTAATGAAATACTGTCTACCAATTTTTATAGCCGGAAGCTCAGCCTTCCTGATCCAGCGCCATACTGTAACTACGTGGACGCCGTAACGTTCTGCGATTTGTTCACAGCTATAAAAGTTTTCCAAACAAAATACCTCCTTCTTGTTGACTTTTGTTCGGTATTGTGCTATAATGTTCAGTACCACCTAAAACAAAATACACTTTACCTACTGCTGCGAAAAACCGAAAATTCGCAGGGGCGTTTTTCTTGCGCTCATTTTGTTCGGTTTCCTATATTATACCGAACATTACCGACTTTGTCAAGCGTTTTTGAGAAAAAAGTTCTAAATTATTTTGTAATGTTCGTTTTTCGTCTGTTTGTAGGTAGAAAAGGAGCTTTTATGAGTACCACAACAGATAATGACATGACCTTCTTTAACAACATTCAGAGGCTTTGCAACGAAAAGGGCATCTCCGTTACAGCCCTCGGTCAAGAGCTGGGCCTTTCCAACGCCACTACCGCAGGCTGGCGCAAAGGATCACAGCCCCGTGGAAAAACACTGAAAATGTTAGCGGACTACTTTGACGTTTCCGTGGATCAGCTTATGGAGGACTCCAAACTAACCATTACCGATAATCACGGTATTATTGGCTCTACCCACGCGCCCGTTACTATCATCAACGGCTCTGAACGTAAGCTGTCTGAGCAGGCCGTGGAGCTGCTTAATATCTTTGAGCAGCTTAGTGTTGTAGATCAGGCAAAGCTGATAGTTTTTGCTGAGGAGCTTAAAAACAAATGAGGCGGTACAAAAAGAGGGGCTGTATAGGTACGGTCCTGCTGTTTCCGTTCTATATGATTTACTTTGCCCTTACCCTCTGCGGCTCTTTTCTACTGGGAGCGCTTACTTTCCTGTGGGGGCTTATAAAGCTACCATTTAAGAACAAGCAACCTATGACCGGCATTGAGTATGAGAGCCGTGTTGCTGACTATTTGAAATGCAAGGGCTATTGGGGTGTAAAAGTAACACAGGCTTCAGGTGATTACGGGATAGACATTACAGCCCATAAGAACGGCAAAAAGTATGCGGTACAATGTAAATACTACTCACAGCCTGTAGGTATCGCCGCCGTGCAGGAAGCCGTAGCAGGCAAGGTACATTACGGCTGCACTGAAGCTATGGTAGTAACAAATAACACATTCACTCCTGCGGCTGAAACTCTGGCAAAGGAAAACGGTGTTATCTTACTTGCCGGGGTAAAGTAAAAAGCCTCTCACGAATCGTGAGAGGCTAAAGGAGGTATTTATGTCAGCAGAGATAAAATGGAATATTCCAAAAGATAAAATAGGCAGTGGCAAGCTGGCGGTAGTGTATGCCCGTTTCTCCTCACACAGTCAAGGTGAGCAGTCAATAGAAGGGCAGCTCTCTGAGGCGTACAAATACGCAACGGCTCACGGCTACACGATAGTGCATGAATATGTTGACCGGGCTAAGAGTGGCCGTAGTGATAACCGTGAGCAATTCCAGCAGATGCTTAAAGATACAGCTAAAAAGCAATTTGACGTAATTATATTATGGAAGGTGGACCGCTTCGGGCGTAACCGTGAGGAGATCACCCTTAACAAGTATAAGTGCAAAAAGAACGGCGTCCGGGTAGAGTATGTTGCTGAAACAATCCCTAACACTCCTGAGGGGGTTATCCTTGAGAGCGTGCTTGAGGGCTTTGCAGAGTATTACAGCTTACAGCTCTCTCAGAATATCCGTAGAGGTCAGGCAGAGAGCGCCGAAAAGTGCCAAAGCACAGGAGGCAACCGTCCTATGGGCTATTTAACAGGTCCAGATAAACGGTTTATCCTTGATCCTGATACCGCGCCCACAGTTAAAATGATTTTCGATATGTACGCTGCCGGTAGTACGGTAACAGAGATTATTACGCACCTCAACAGCTTAGGACTGCGTAACCGCAGAGGCAAAGCCTTCACCAATAACAGCCTGTATGCCGTCCTGAAAAACGAAAAGTACACCGGCGTTTATCTGTATAAGGACAAACGCATTGAGGGCGGTATGCCCCGTATCGTAGATGATGACACCTTTTGGAAAGTACAGGAAATGCTGAAAATCAATAAACGCGCTCCGGCTCATAAGTGGAGCAAGGCTGAGTACCTACTTACAGATAAACTGTTTTGCGGTAAGTGCGGCTCAGGTATGATAGGAGAATCAGGTACAAGCAAAACAGGTGCTAAGCATAACTATTATTCCTGCTCTAAGAAAAAGCGTTTTAGAGAGTGCGATAAAAAGTCTATCCGGCAGGCCATTGTTGAGGACCTTGTAATAAATGCCACAATAGATCTTCTGAAAGATGATGAGCTGATAGAGTTTTTAATTGAGAACACATGGCAGTATTATCAGGCTCAGGATGAGAGTCAAGAGGAGCTGAACGCTCTCCACCGGGAATTAGAGCAGACCGAAAAAGCAATAGCAAACCTCATTACCGCTATTGAGGCAGGTATATTGAATGAGGCTACCAAAAAGAGAATGGCAGAGCTGGAGGCCCAGCAGAAGGACCTTGTATCTGCCATAGCTGACAGAGAAATAGCTAAGGGCTTCCATATCACACGGGAGTATGTAGATTTCTTTTTCCGTCAATTCAGGGATAAGGACTATACGGACAGAGAGTGCCAAAAGCAGCTCATATCTACCTTTGTTAATTCCGTATTCCTATATGACGATCACCTAAAGCTCAATTTCAATTTCAGCTCTGATAGCCGCATTATTTCTCTATCTGAAGCAGAGGCGGCAGACGCAGGAGAGGTGTTCGTACACTGTGCGTCTTGCTCCACCAGAAAAACCGACAAGTTTCGACTTGTCGGTTTTTTAGTTATATTTCCTTATAGAAAATATAACTTTTAAGTGTTTTTTCCGTTTTTACCATAGCTTTGATAAAATCACTATTTATGTCATATTCCGGCACTAAATTGTCATATTTCCTATGCCGACATTGACAACTCTCGCAAAATAAAATAATATAATCAGGAATTACATTATTCGGAAGTGATGATAAATGAATATACGGCTTAGTATGGTCCACAACAATCCCGGTGAACAGCCCTTTGACACAAAGTTTCATAATCCTGAAATTTTAAAAGAATACGGGTATAACGGACAGGTATTCAAGCACATCAACACCGTCATAAGTTTTGACAGCTTAGATCTTGATTTATTTCCCACAGGCAGTAAAGAAAGAGAGTGGCTGGAGGATTTTTCGTCAGGAATTAAAAACGAAATAACGCTTGCTAAAAAAGTAGGATTATCAGTTTTATATCACATAGATTTATTCGTGCTTCCCAAAAAAATTGTTGAACATTATAAAAACGAAATTTGCGATGAAAACGGCAAAATCACTATTGATAAAGAGATGACACTTCAATTACACCGAGTATTACTCGACGAGTTGTTTTCAGTTTATCCCGAAGTTGACGGATTAATTATCCGAGTCGGCGAAACATATCTGCACGATACTCCCTATCATACCGGTAACGGTGCGGTTAAGTATGGGGATATCGACACCGAAAAGAAGCAGTTTATAAAGCTTCTTAACTTTTTAAGGGAAGAGGTATGCATAAAACACAACAAGCAATTAATTTTCAGAACATGGGACTGTTTTAACAATAGATTCCATACTAATTTGCAATACTATTTAGACGTAACCGACAAAATCGAAACTCACGATAATTTATATTTTTCAATTAAGCATACTTCCCTTGATTTTTGGCGCAACGTAAAATGGAATGAATGTTTGACGCGTGGAAAACATCAGCAGATTATTGAAGTTCAGTGTCAAAGAGAGTACGAGGGCAAGGGCGCCTATCCTTCTTATATAATGGATTCTGTTATAAACGGTGACACCTGCAATAAAGCGGTTATTGGTATAAAAGACGTTGCAAATCATCAGCTTATAAAAGGCGTATATACCTGGCCTCGCGGAGGCGGTTGGTACGGACCTTATTCACCCAATGAATTCTGGAGCGATATAAACGCGTATGTAATAGCGAATTATTCCGCCGACACAACACAGCTCGAAAAGGATATTTTCAATAGATTTGCAAAAGAAAAAATGAATTTATCGGAAGCCGATGCCGATAAATTCAGAAAGCTTTGCTTAACTTCAAACCAAGCCATTCTTAAAAGCCGTTATATCGCCTGTTACGATAAAGACGCACTTAATGAAAGCTCAATGCCTTGCTGCAACTGGATGCGCGACGATATGCTTGGCGGTCTTTTCCATTTAAACAAAGCATTTGATGTTTTATTTAAGGAAAACAAATTATTTGAGGCGCTCAGCGAAAAGGAAGAAGGTTTAAAACTATTTGAAGAAGCTTTTGATATTTGTAAGAGCATAAATTGGAAATCCTGTGCAGACGGTGATTTTATCATTACTTCTTGTAATTACGCAGTAAGGCTTTTTAATCTGGTATATCAAGGTTGGAAAGTAATGGTATACGGATATGTGACCGATAATGGCATTTCAAAAATCGAAGAACTAAAGAAAGCAATAAATTCATTTGATGTTGCCTTTGCCAAATATAAACAGCTTGAAAATAATAAAAATTCCGCCACACTATATAAAATCGATTACTATTTATATAACCAACCCGGTTTGCGTGAATCTGTTGACAGGTATAGAAAATATCTTCAGTAGTTTAAACACATAGGTAAAATTTAAAAGAGCATCGAATTGAAAAAATAACAGTTTTTGACAAAAGCTGTTATTAGTGTTATAATTAAAATACACTAATTAAATAAGGAGATGTTATTATGAAATTGCCCATTAATGTTAAAACAGTATTCGTTTTAATTTGTATTTTTATACTAATTATTACGCTTTGTGCCTGTAAAGATAAAACTGCTAAACCGGCTTCAAATGAAAGCGGTGGAAATTCTCATATATCATCTTCCGACACTACTACAGTTGTTTCGTCAGAAGACACCTCTTCAAATGACAGTCCATCTTCAAGCAGCAATCCGTCATCAAGCAGGTCCCCTTCTTCAAGTTCTTCTATTTCTACATCTAGTACGGCTGAAAAAACTTCCGCACAGCTTATAATAGGAAAATGGCGCGGAAGCATAAATATGGCACCGATATTTGCTGAGATGGGATATGAAGTTGACGGTGCGCAAATAGTTTCCTGCGATATTGAATTTACATCAGGAGACATTCTTTATGAAATAATCGACAGAACTTCTTTAAAAGAAGTTTATACAAAATTTATTACAAAAGTTTTTGACGATACCTTGACAGAACAAGGTTTAACTAAAGAACAATTTGAAACTACCTCCGGAATGACCTATGATGAATATTTGTCTGAACTTATAAAGATTTCTATGGATTCGGTTCCCAAAACTATTATATGTGCATATAAATTTGCAGGCGACGACCTATACATAAGAAGCCAGAGTGATGCCGACTTTATAAAGACCGAGTATTCCTTTAACGGACAAAACAGCTTAACGCTTAGTGAGGGAGGCACTCCTATCACCTACGCCCGCATACAATAGCTCTTTATTGCTTGTATAAAACTTTTTGTGTTTTAATTTTATTAATAAGTCATGACTACCGGCTAAGCCGGTAGTTTGCTTTGCGGCTATAAGCCGCTGTTACTGGCTGGACTGAAAGTCCACTGAATAATCTGTCAATCGCAAACGTGCCCCACTGC
>SVQC01000022.1 GCA_015065585.1 Oscillospiraceae bacterium | reverse complement strand
GCACTTATAACTGCAAAAAACTGGACCTTAGTTAAGGCATAAAGGAGAAATATTATGAAAAAAGAAACAGTAAAACAAATTATTTTAACCGCAGACGAGGGTATGTATTTAACCGATGGCGATACATACGGTAAAACTGTTATACTTCCCGAAAGTGCAGACCAGTCTGTTTGGAGGGAAATTACTGAAGAGGATTATGTAACATCTCTGTCGGAAAATATCAAAATTTAAGTTATACATAGTTATTTTGCTTAATTGTACTTGAAAAATTATATCTATATAGTATAATAGTATGGAAGTAAAAAAAATGGAGGCAATCCTAATGAGCAAAATACAAATGACTACGCCTATTGTTGAACTTGACGGCGATGAAATGACCAGAGTTCTATGGCAATGGATTAAGGATATTCTTATTATTCCTTATATTGATTTGAAGAGTGAATATTATGACCTTGGTCTTCCTTACCGTGACGAAACAAATGATAAGGTTACCGTAGACGCAGCAGAAGCTATCAAGAAATACGGCGTAGGTGTTAAGTGCGCTACCATTACTCCTAATGCTCAGCGTGTTGAAGAATACAACTTAAAAGAAATGTGGAAAAGTCCTAACGGAACTGTAAGAGCGATTCTTGACGGTACAGTTTTCAGAGAGCCTGTTATAGTAAATGGTATCAAACCGGTTGTTTCTAACTGGGAAAAGCCAATTATTATTGCCCGTCACGCCTATGGTGATGTCTATAAAAACGTTGAATTTAAGGTGAACGAGGGAGAAACTGCTGAGCTTGTTGTTACCGACAAAGAAGGCAATGAGAGAAGACAGACTATTCTTAACTTTAAAAACAGTGGCGGTATAGTTCAGGGACTTCATAACATTGACGCTTCTATTGAAAGCTTTGCAAGAGCTTGCTTTGAATATGCTCTTGATAAAAAGCAGGACCTTTGGTTCTCATCGAAGGACACTATTTCAAAAACCTATGACCACAGATTTAAGGATATATTCGCTGAAATTTACGAAAACGAATATAAAGAAAAATTTGAAAAAATTGGTATTGAATATTTTTATACACTTATTGATGATGCCGTTGCAAGAGTAATCCGTTCTAAAGGCGGTTATATCTGGGCTTGTAAGAACTATGACGGTGACGTTATGAGTGATATGCTTGCTACCGCTTTCGGTAGTCTTGCTATGATGACCAGCGTTCTCGTTTCACCCGATGGCAAATACGAGTATGAAGCTGCTCACGGTACCGTTACCCGTCACTACTATAGATACAGAGATGGCGAGGAAACCAGCACCAATCCCGTTGCAACCATTTTTGCTTGGACCGGCGCATTAAGAAAGCGCGGTAGTCTCGATGGTATTGATGCACTGGTAGAGTACGCTGATAAGATGGAAGCCGCAACTATTAAGACCATTGAAGACGGCATTATGACCAAAGACCTTGTAGCTCTTTCAACGGTAGAAAACAAAAAAGGTGTTAACAGTAAAGAATTTTTACTTGCAATTAAAGAAACCTTTGATAATATGTAGAACGATATCCGCTCAGAATTTTCTGAGCGGATATTTTTAAAATTGACATAAGAAGCTATCTGTTATAAAATTAGAGTATAAACCGTCACAGAGGAAGATTTGAATGAAAATTATTATTACTGATGCTTCTACCATAACGAGTGGAGATTTGTCTTTTGATATTTTTGGAAAGTTTGGCGAACTGGTAGTGTATCAATTGTGCAATGAGGAAGAATTGAAGAAAAGAATTAAGGATGCCGATATCGTTTTATGTAATAAAACTCCGATGACAAAAGAAGTTTTAAAGTGTGCTGAAAAACTTAAATATATTGGTCTTTTTGCTACAGGATATAATAACGTTGACCTTGAATATACTGCAAAAAGGAATATTGCCGTTTGTAATGTCCCAGGGTATTCTACCGAAGCAGTTGCGCAGCATACCTTTGCCCTTATTCTTGAAATACTTTGCAAAACCAGTAAATATAACGAAACGGTCAAGCAGGGAGATTGGATAAAAAGCCGGACATTTTCCTATTTCCCTTTGCCGATATTTGAACTTAGCGGTAAGGTGCTTGGCATAGTAGGTCTTGGAAGTATTGGTAAACGAGTAGCACAAATAGCTATGGCTTTTGGAATGAAGGTAATTGCTTTTAATCGTAGTAAAATAAGTTTTGTCGGAGTAGAGCAGGTTGATTTTGAGTATTTGCTAAAAAATGCAGATATAGTTTCTTTGCACTGTCCTTTGAATAAGGATTCGGATACTTTAATGAATGAAGATGCGTTTTCAAAAATGAAGGATTCTTCAATATTAATTAACACGGCCAGAGGCGGACTTGTGGATGAAATAGCGCTTCGTGATGCGCTAGGTTCCGGAAAACTTTTGGGTGCAGGACTTGATGTACTGAAAAATGAGCCTATGAATAAGGATTGTCCGCTATTTAATATAGATAACTGCATAATTACACCTCATATTGCTTGGGCGGGGCTTGAAACAAGAAAACGTCTTTTAAATATGGTGGCTGAAAATCTAACTAAATTTTTAGAAGGCAAGCCCATAAATGTCCTAAATAATTGACTTTTTTTGAGTATATGATATAATATTTTAGTTAATTCTTAAAAAGGAAGTCTTAAAATGGCAAAAATTGAAAACTTAAGAAATATCGCTATAATTGCTCACGTTGACCACGGTAAAACCACGCTGGTGGACCAGCTTTTAAAGCAGAGCGGTACTTTCCGTACCAATGAACAGGTAGACGAGAGGGTAATGGATTCTAATGACCTTGAAAAAGAAAGAGGCATTACTATACTTTCTAAAACCACAAGCGTTAATTATAACGGTGTGAAAATAAATATTGTTGATACTCCGGGACATGCCGATTTCGGCGGTGAAGTAGAGCGTATACTTATGATGGTAGACGGCGTTCTGCTTTTGGTAGATGCTTTTGAGGGCTGTATGCCGCAAACCCGTTTCGTTCTTAAAAAGGCTTTGGCACTAGGAAAGAAGGCTATAGTTGTAGTTAATAAAATTGACAGACCTATGGCACGTCCTGCTGAGGTTGTTGATGAGGTTCTTGACTTATTTATTGAACTCGGTGCTGACGAAGAACAGATAGAGTTTCCTGTTGTATATGCTTCGGGCAGAGATGGTTATGCTTCGTATGATGAAACACCGGGCGAAAATCTAAAGCCTCTTTTCGATACTATTATCAAAGAAATAGATGCTCCTGAGGGTGACAAAGACGGACCTTTACAGATACTTTTCTCTAATATAGAGTATGATGAATATCTTGGTAGAATTGGCGTAGGAAGAGTGCAACGTGGTACCGTTAAAAACGGTGAAAATGTAGTGCTTTGCCACCGCGACGGAACTACCTCTAACGTAAAAATCGCTAAGCTTTTTGTTATAGAAGGACTTAAGCGTACTGAGGTTGAGGAAGCAGAAGTTGGAAGTCTTATTCAGGTTGCCGGTCTTTCTTCTCTTAATATAGGTGAAACTGCTTGTACACCATCTTGCATTGAACCATTACCTTTTGTTAAGATAGACGAGCCTACGCTTTCAATGAATTTTATGGTAAATAATTCTCCTTTTGCAGGTAAGGACGGTAAATTTGTTACTTCCAGAAATCTTCGTGACCGTCTATTTAAAGAGGTTGAAACAAACGTTAGCCTTAGGGTAGAGGAGACCGATTCTGCTGATACATTTAAGGTATCCGGCAGAGGTGAACTTCATCTTTCAATTCTTATTGAAACGATGCGACGTCAGGGATACGAATTTCAGGTTTCGCCTCCTGAGGTTATTTATAAGCACGAAAACGGCATTTTGCTTGAACCCATTGAACTGCTTATGATAGAGGTGCCTGAAGAATACGTTGGCGCCGTTATGGAAAGACTTGGCTCACGCAAGGCTGAAATTAAAAATATGGGTACCCGTGAAGGCGGTTCTTCTCATCTCGAATTTTTAATTCCATCCCGCGGACTTCTCGGCTACAGAAGTCAGTTTATGACCGACACTAACGGTAACGGCATTATGAGTCATGTTTTCTCAAGCTACGAAGAATATAAGGGCGATATTGACCAGAGAAGTACAGGCTCTATTATCGTTCACGAAGACGGTGAATCGACGGGATATGGTCTCTTTAATACCCAAAGCAGAGGCAGACTTTTTATTGGTCCGGGCGTTCCCGTTTATGAGGGTATGATTGTAGGCGAAAATCCTAAAAATGAGGATATTGTTTGTAACGTATGCAAGAAAAAACAGCTTACTAATACCCGTGCTTCCGGAAGCGATGACGCTTTACGTCTTGTTCCTCCGTCAATAATGAGTCTTGAACAGTCCTTAGAATTTATCAAAAATGACGAACTTGTTGAAATTACTCCTAATAATATAAGACTTAGAAAACGTATTTTAAATAAAGAACTCAGAATGAAAGCAGAATCGAGAAATAAAAAGTAATGGATATTATTATACTTGACCTTGAATGGGATAGTGCCTATAGTGTCAAAAGTCAGCGTTTTGTTAATCAGATAATTCAAATCGGCGCGGTAAAACTGGACGAAAACTGCAATATCATTGATACGTTTTCGGTAACGGTAAAAAGCCGTCTTTCGAAAAAACTCACAAAGCGTTTTGTTGAGCTTACCGGTATTACTAACGATATGATGCGGGCGGGTATACCTCTTGCACAGGCCGTTGAACAATATAATGCCTGGGCGGGAAAAAATACCTTAACTATGACCTGGAGTACAAGCGACCTATATACAATTATCGAAAACTGCAAATTTCTTTTGCCCAGTAGTATTCGTTTTAGAATTGAAAAGTACGCTGACCTTCAGAGCTATATACAAAACGAAATGAGAGAAAGCGGATTTGAATTTCAGTCGCAGATTTCTCTTGCTAACGCCGCCGTTATGCTTAATATTTCTTCTGATGGGCTTGAACTTCATCAGGCAAAGGATGACTGCCTTTTGTCGGTGGCACTTCTTAAAAGATTTTTCAATAGAAGCAAAATGGAAAGGTATATCAAGGATGCCTCTAATCCTGAATTTTTCCGTAGGCTTACCTTTAAGTCCTATACATTGTCCAATATCAAGGATGATAATATAAAACCCGAAAATCTTATTTTTAAGTGTGATAAATGCGGTAATATTTCAAAATGTGTTACTGGTTGGAAATATAGAAACGGATGGTTTTCCGCTAATTTCAGATGTGCCCAGTGTAAAAGAATGTATATCGGCAGAGTTTCTTTTAAGAAAACCTATGACGATTTAATCGTTAAAAAACGCATTATTGATATAAAGGCGGTTGAAAGCAAAGATGAAAAACCTGTGCAAAGCCTGTCCGAGAAGGTGTAACTCAAAGAGAACCGCAACTGAAAATGATGGTGGATTTTGCAAAATGCCGCTTTTTCCCGTTGTTGCAAGAGCATCACTGCATTTTGGTGAGGAGCCTTATATTAGCGGCACTTGCGGTTCAGGTACTATATTTTTTAGCGGTTGCTCGCTTAAATGCGTATACTGCCAGAATGAGCCTATAAGCCACAACGGTTTTGGTAAGGCAATAACGCCTTACCGCCTTGCAGAAATTTTTGCTGAGCTTGAAAACAAAGGCGCACACAATATTAACCTTGTAAATCCAACGCATTTTATTTATTCAATAAAAGAGGCTCTGAAAATTTATAAGCCTAAAATTCCTCTTGTTTACAATAGTTCGGGATATGATTTGCCCGAGGTTATAGATGAGGATATTTTTGATATATACTTAATGGACCTTAAATATATTGATAGGGATAAGTCGGAAAAGTACAGCTGCGCAAAGGATTATTTTGATTTTGCTGAAAAAAGCATTATATCTGCATACAAAAAGGTTGGTAAAGCACAGTTTGATGAAAATATGATTATGAAAAGGGGACTGATTGTCCGCCATCTTGTTTTACCTAAGGCTACAAATCAGGCGAAAGATATAGTGGATTGGTTTAAGGAAAACGTACCTGATGCTTATTTTAGCCTTATGGCGCAGTACACACCTATGCCAAAGTGCGTAAAGTTCCCCGAAATTAACCGTAGAATAACACAGCGTGAATATGATAAGGTAGTAAGTTACGTTATAGAAAAGGATATAGAAAACGTTTATATTCAGTCACTTGACAGTGCAACCCCAAATTATATTCCCGATTTTAATTTAAGCGGTGTATAAAAAAGGTGGATACAGAAGTATCCGCTTTTATAATATATTAAAAATACTATAACAATATAAAACTTTAAAAAGATAACAAAAATGCTTGACATACTATGGGTGGTTATTGTATAATTGTCTAGGTAAATATTACCCCTGCTATAATGCGGAGGGAGGGAATTATTAATGAGTCAGGTTCGCCTAAAAGAGAATGAATCACTTGATAATGCTTTAAGACGTTTTAAACGTCAGACTGCAAAAGACGGCGTAATCCAGGAAGTTCGTAAAAGAGAACACTATGAAAAGCCTTCTGTTAAGCGTAAGAAAAAGTCGGAAGCTGCACGTAAGCGTAAGTTCCGCTAATAAGTGATACTTAAAAAAGCGGTCGCTTCGGCGACTGCTTTTTGATGTTTTTCGGAGGGAAAAATGTTTAAACCGAATATTAAAATTCACAGAATAACCGATATTAATGAAAAACTGTTATCGGATAATAATATTAAAGCCCTTATTCTTGATGTTGACAACACCTTATCCACTCATCACGGAAGTGAACTCGTTGAAGGTCTTGAAGGTTGGATAGAGGAAATGCATAAAATCGGTATAGGGCTTATTATTGCTTCTAATTCAAAAGAGAAAAGAGTAAAACCCTTTGCTGAGAATATTGGTCTTGATTTTATTTCACTTGCATTAAAACCCTTACCTTTTGGTTATATTAAGGCTATAAAGAGTCTTAATATAAAAAGAATTCAGGTTGCAATTGTGGGCGACCAGATGTTTACCGATACTTTGGGCGGTAATATTTGTGGAATTAAAACTATTATGACCGACCTTGTTTTAGCTGAGGACAAGTTGTCCTTTAAAATCAGAAGAAAACTTGAAAAGAAATTTTTAAAGTTAATGAAGGTGGAGAACGGATATGGCTGCTAAATTCGGACCTGCTGGTAATTCGGAAAGCTTTACATTAATGGGATATAAGCACTCGCTTCAGGTGCCTGAATATTTAGTAAAAATGGGACTTGACCATTTTGAATATCAGTGCGGCAGAGGTGTTAATATCGGCGAAGATAAAGCAGTTGCTTTTGGGGAAAAGGCTAAGGAAAACGGGATTTCTTTATCCCTTCATGCTCCTTACTACATTTCTATGTCGTCGGTTGAAGAAGAAAAACGTCTTAATTCTGTAAACTACATTTTGCAAAGCGCCCGCGCCGTTAATGCTATGGGGGGCAATAGAATAATTGTTCATACCGGTTCATGTGGTAAAATTAGCAGGGAAGAAGCATTAAGCCTTGCCAGTGATACGATGAAAATAGCTCTTGAGGCTTTAAAAACGGAAAACCTTTCACATATCCATATATGCCCTGAAACAATGGGTAAAATTAATCAGCTTGGAACCTTAGAGGAGGTTATCTCGCTTTGTGAAATTGACGAGAGTATTATTCCTTGTATTGATTTTGGCCATCTTAACGCGAGAACTCTCGGTTCAATTAAGGGAAAAGAACAATATATAGAAATTCTCGATTTAATTGAAAACAGACTTGGCAGTGACAGAACTAAGGTTTTCCATTCCCATTTTTCTAAAATTGAGTATACGTCAGGTGGAGAAAAAAGGCATCTTACCTTTGAGGACGATGTTTACGGACCTTCTTATGAGCCTTTAATGGAGCTTATTTATAAGAAGAATTATTCGCCCATATTCGTTTGCGAATCGGCAGGCACTCAGGCAGAGGATGCTCTCGCTATGAAGAAATATTATAAAAATTTGGTATAATGCTTATGATTAATTTTGACCGCTATATTTCCTCTAAAAGCGCCGTACTTATTTTTAGTGAAATTAACCGTCTGTATTTAAGCGGTGTTAAGTCTTCGTTAGGATATCTGCTTTTTACACCGTTTGGTAATTTTTGCTTTGTTGACGGCAGATATTATGAGACTGCTCAAAAAAACGCTTACGATGGCTTCAAGGTGGTTTTGCTTGAACGTGTTTCAAAACAAATCGGTGAACTTATTAAACGGTTTAAAATTGAAACGGTTTTTACTGAAAACGATGTAACCGTAGGTATGCTTCGTGAACTTAATGAGGCTTTACCTTGTAAAGTGGAAGCGGATGCTAATTTAACTGAGTATATACTCACAAGCCGTAGTGTTAAAGAACAATGGGAAATAGATAACATAATTTCGGCTCAGAGAATTGCCGAAAAGGCTTTTGAGGAAATCTTAAACTTTATTAAGGTAGGCGTCACCGAAAGAGAAATAGCTATTGAACTGGATTACCGTATGCAAAAACTTGGTAGCTATGGAGTATCCTTTGAGACTATTGCTGTATCGGGCAAGAACAGTTCCTTGCCTCACGGTGTACCCACAGATAAACCTATAGAGGCGGGAGATTTCTTCACTCTTGATTTCGGCGCCGTTTATAACGGTTATCATAGCGATATGACCAGAACAGTTGCCGTGGGTTATGCTACTGATGAGATGCAAGAAGTATATAATCTTGTTTTATCGGCTCAGAACGCGGCGCTTTCAAAAATTTCTGCCAACGTAAAATGTAAAGCCGTTGATGCCGCCGCAAGAGAAATTATTGCACATAAGGGCTTTGCAGGTAATTTTAATCACAGCACGGGGCACGGGGTTGGACTTGAAATTCACGAATATCCTATTGTTTCGGGAAGAAATGAGCAAAAACTAGCTGAAAATCAGGTTATTACCTGTGAACCGGGGGTATATATACCCGAAAAATTCGGTGTAAGAATAGAAGATATGGCAGTTGTTAAAGGAAATACGTATGAAAACTTGACAAAATGCGAAAAAACACTTATAATTCTTTAGTAGATTAATATTCTTTATAGAATATATTTTGGAGGAATAAATTTATGGTAACAGCAGGCGATTTTAGAAACGGCGTAACTTTTGAAGAAGACGGTAACGTGCTTCAGGTTGTAGAATTCCAGCACGTTAAACCCGGCAAGGGCGCTGCTTTCGTAAGAACCAAAACAAAGAATGTAATCACCGGTGCTATTATAGAAAAGAGCTATAATCCCAGTGCTAAATTTCCTACTGCTTTTGTAGAGCGTAAGGATATGGAATATTCTTATAGTGACGGCGGTCTTTATTACTTTATGGACCCTGAATCCTTTGAACTCATTCCTATTAACGAATCTGAACTCGGTGACGGCTTTAAATTCGTTAAAGAGGGTATGGTATGCAAAATCCTTTCCTATAAGGGCAAAGTATTTGGTATGGAGCCTCCTACCTTTGTTGAGCTTCAGATTACTGAAACCGAACCCGGATTTAAAGGTGATACCGCTACTAACGCTACTAAGCCCGCTACTCTTGAAACCGGTGCTGAAATCCGCGTACCTCTCTTCATCAACGAGGGCGATATGATTCGTATTGACACCAGAACCGGCGAATATATGGAAAGAGCTTAATTTTTGAGGAGTAAATATTATGATGACAATTACTGAAAAGGCTGCTTATATTAAAGGTCTTGCTGAAGGTCTTGGCATTGACGAGGCTACTAAAGAGGGTAAGGTAATTAACGCTATTATCGACCTTCTTTCTGATATTACTGCTGACCTTGAAGATACTGAAGACGCTTGCGCTGAACTTGCCGAGCAGATTAATGCTGTCGACGAGGATTTAGCTGAACTCGAAGATTTCATCTACGAAGAATATGAAGACGAAGACGATGAGTGTTGCTGCGGCTGTGATTGCGAAGACGATGAGGATGAAGAACTTTTTGAGGTTGAATGTCCTAACTGTCATGATGTTATCTATATTGATGACAGAATGCTTGAGGATGAAGGCATGATTTGTCCTAACTGCGGAACAAAGCTTGAATTTGACCTTGAGGAAGACGACGAAATCGAAGAATAAAATTTAGGCTGGCAGCACTCTGTCAGCCTTTATTAATTTTTGTTAGGAATGTGTTTTATGCCTGTAACTGATTTTAAAATTGAATATGCGGCAGAGGAACTAAAAACTCAAAATGCTGTTCCCGTTATCATTGTGGCGGCTGGTTCTTCAAGTCGTATGGGCGGTATAAATAAAATGTTTATGCTTCTTGGCGGAATTCCCGTAATTGCCAGAACTATGCTTGCCTTTGAAAGAAATGCAAATGTATCTGAAATTATTGTGGTTACTAAAGAGGAAAACGTTGCTGATATATCATACGTTGCCCAAAATTATATGATAACTAAACTATCAAACGTAGTGCCTGGCGGTGCTACCCGTACCGAATCGGTTGAAAAAGGTATACTTTCTTTAAAAGACGCTAAGGGTGTTATGATTCACGATGGCGCAAGACCTTTTGTTAGTGATGAGATTATTTCAAAGATGGCAGATGCCGCCTTAAAGTATGATTGTGCTGTTTGCGGTATAAAGGTTAAAGATACCATAAAACAAAAGGGAAAAGAGACGGTTAATACCTTAGACAGAAACCTTCTTTATGCTGTTCAAACGCCTCAGAGCGTAAATCCGGAGCTTTATAAAAATATTTTGAGCAGGTGCGAGGATAAATCAAAATTTACAGACGACGCCTCGGTAATGGAGTCAGCAGGTGTAAATACCGTTATAATTGAGGGTGAGGAAAGTAATATTAAAATTACTACTCCCTTTGATATAAAGTTAGCTGAAATGATTTTAAGGGAGGAAGAATGATGAGAATAGGGCATGGCTATGATGTCCACCGCTTTTGTGATAACAGACCATTGTTTCTGGGCGGTGTAAACATCCCTTACGAAAAAGGTCTTTTAGGTCACTCTGATGCCGACGTGCTTTTGCACGCTATATGCGATGCACTTATCGGTGCTTGTGCACTTGGCGATATAGGTCATCTTTTCCCCGATAATAATGATAAATATAAGGATATAGACAGTAAAATATTGCTGTCTGATGTTGTTTCCCGTTTGGAAGAAATAGGCTACAAAACGGTTAATGTTGACGCTACCGTTATTGCGCAAAAACCTAAATTAGCACCATATATAAGTAAAATGCGGGAAACTGTTGCAGAGTTGCTTAAAACCGACATTGCCAACGTTAATATTAAAGCTACTACCGAGGAAGGTCTGGGTTTTACCGGGGAGCTTCTTGGCATAAGCGCCCACGCTGTTTGTCTTATTGGTTAATATTTTTTGAACTTCACCCATATAATTAAATAAAAGTGGGTGAAAAGATGAAAATATATTTTATGTTTTCAAGGTCATATGCGCTTATTTTGTGCATACTTATGTTGCTTTGCTTTACTTTGCTTGGTATGACGGCTCAAAATAAGGCTGAACTGATTCTTGATACTGAGAATAAAAGGTGCGCTTATCTTAACAAAAACGGCGCAGAGAATGTAATGCTTGTTGAATGTAAAAATATTTATATTCCTTATGAATTTGACCAACAACTTGAAATTTATAACGATTGTATAAAGGAGTGCGGATACGATTTGACATTGCATAAAGGTAAGGAAGCATTGCTCTATGTGTATGATGACGGTGATGAACTTTATCATATATATACCTGCGACGGAAGATTAATCGCTGCGGATAAATGCAAACTTAGCGGAAAAAATACGGTTGCATTAATGAAAGAGTAAAATAATGGGTATGATAAGATTAGATAAATACATTTCTTCTCAAACACTTTTTTCGAGAAGTGAAATCAGAAAAATGATTTTTAAGGGACAGGTTAAGGTTGACGGAGTTTGCATATTAAAGCCTGATTTTAAGATTGATGAAAATACTGTAAAGGTTTCTCTTGATGATAGGGAAATTAATTTTGAAAAATACGTTTATCTTGTTATGAATAAGCCCAAGGGCATACTTTCAGCAACAACTGATAAAAACTCCAAAACGGCTGTGGACTTGCTTCCGGAAGAATATAAAAAACGCAATATTTTTCCTGCCGGACGACTTGATAAAGACTCAACGGGTATGCTTATTCTTACCGATGACGGAGATTTTGCCCACCGTATTACCGGGCCTAAGCATCACATAGAAAAGGCTTATATTGTAACGCTTGATACTTTAGTTACTGATGAAATGATTGATGGTTTCAGAAAAGGCGTTACTCTTGTAAGCGGTGAAGAATGCAGTCCGGCTGTCTGCGAGAAAATTTCTGATAAAGTTGCCCGTGTAATATTAACCGAGGGCAAATATCATCAAATAAAGAGAATGTTCGGCATATTTGATGCTGGGGTTGAAGAATTGCACAGAGAAAGAATTGGTAAAATGCTTTTGCCGTCAGACCTTAAAGAAGGGGAGTACTGTAAAATATTACCCGAAAATCTTCTTGACTAAAGCTTTCTGCAAAAATATTATGCAATATAACCAAATTGTGTCTGCTAAGATTTTCTATTTTTACTATAGTAATTTTTGCGCACGTTTGGTATAATAGTTTAGAATTAAATTTATATGTTTATTTTTCTTAGGAGGTCCCAAAACAATGGCTAGTTTATCATTACGCAACGTTTATAAGAAGTATCCCGGTGGCGTTGTAGCTGTTTCTGACTTCAACCTTGAAATCAAGGACAAAGAATTTATTATTCTTGTTGGTCCTTCAGGTTGCGGTAAGTCTACAACTCTCCGTATGGTTGCAGGTCTTGAAGAAATTTCCGATGGTCAAATTTACATCGGTGACCGTGTTGTAAATGACGTTGCTCCTAAAGACCGTGATATTGCGATGGTTTTCCAGAACTACGCTCTTTATCCTCATATGTCTGTTTTCGATAATATGGCATTTGGTCTTAAACTTCGTAAAACTTCTAAAGATGAGATTCGTCGTCGCGTTGAAGAAGCTGCTCGTATCCTTGATATTGAACATCTTTTAGAGCGTAAACCGAAGGCTCTTTCCGGTGGTCAGCGTCAGCGTGTTGCTTTAGGCCGTGCTATCGTTCGTGAACCTAAGGTATTCCTTCTTGACGAACCTCTTTCAAACCTTGATGCTAAGCTTCGTGCACAGATGCGTACCGAAATTTCTAAGCTTCATCAGAGACTTGGTACTACATTTATTTATGTAACCCATGACCAGACTGAAGCTATGACTATGGGTACCCGTATCGTAGTTATGAAGAGTGGTCTTATTCAGCAGGTTGATACTCCTCAGAACCTTTATCTCTATCCCTGCAACCTTTTCGTTGCCGGATTTATCGGTTCTCCTCAGATGAATTTTATCGAGTCTAAGCTCTTAAAAGAAGACGGCAAGTTCTTTGTTGAATTCGGTAGCGAAGATACCAAGACCAGAGCCGGTGTTAAATTCAAAATTGCTCTTCCCGACAGCAAAAATAAGGATAATTGCCTTGAAGAATATGTTGGCAAAGTGGTAATTATGGGTATCCGTCCTGAAAACGTTCATAACGAGGAAGACCTTATTGCTCAGTTCCCAGAAGGTGTTGTTGAGGCTAAGGTTGAAGTTACTGAACTTATGGGTGCCGAAACCTATCTTTACATGGACTGCGAAGGCCATTCTATCAATGCCCGTGTTGCTCCTACCAACACTGCTCGTCCTGGTGATATCATTAAAATTACTCTCGAACCCAGCAAGATTCACCTCTTTGATAAGGACACCGAGAAGACTATCACCAACTAATAAAATGGAATTAAGAGACTGCGAAAAGCAGTCTCTTTTTTTGCCTTGTTAAATGTGAATTAAAGCTTTTTAACAGCAATTTTATTTTTTGTAATTATTTTGTAACTTTTTCAAAATTTACACTTGAATTATTGACGGTTTTTATGTAAAATGGTAATGTGAGTATTCATATTTATTTGAAAGGGATGTGCAATATGTCAAATCGCTTATTTCAGGGTGTTATTCATCAGATGAAGGATACTATAGATAAAACCTTCGGTGTTCTTGATGAAAACAATATTATTATTGCTTGTAGTGAACTTGGTAAAATAGGGGAGTCACTTGATGTTTCCTTTGAATTATCTGCGGGTAACGAGTGTTCCAAGGCTGACGGATATACCTTTAAATCCATTAATCCCAGCCAGAGTAACGATTATATTATTTTTGTAGAGGGCGATGACCTTATTGCTGAAAAATATTGTTCTGTTATTGCTGTTGCTTTTATGAACATAAAGTTCTATTATGACGAAAAATATGACAGAGGAAACTTTATCAAGAATATAATTCTTGATAATATTCTTCCCGGAGATATTTATCTTAAAGCAAGAGAACTCTATTTTAATTCTGACGTAATGCGTACTGTTATTCTTATAAGAGTTAGCGAACCCGGAGACGTTTCGGTATATGACGTAATTCAGAATCTTTTCCCCGATAAAGCAAAGGATTTTGTTATTAATATTAATGAAACAGATATTGCTCTTATTAAGGAAACTAAACCCGGTATTGAAGCTAAAGATATTGAAAAACTTGCGACCTCTATTGCCGATACCTTAACCGGAGAGTTCTATGCTCACGCTACAATTGGTGTTGGTACTACCGTTGATAATCTTAAGGACCTTGCCCGTTCCTTCAAAGAGGCTCAGGCTGCTCTTGAAGTAGGTAAGGTATTTGATACCGATAAAACTATCGTTTGCTATAACAGTCTTGGTATTGCCAGACTTATTTATCAGCTTCCCACCACTCTGTGTGAGTCTTTCTTAAGGGAAGTATTTAAACGCGGTTCAATCGAAAGTCTTGACCAGGAAACTCTCTTTACAATTCAGAAATTCTTTGAAAATAACCTTAACGTTTCCGAAACTTCAAGAAAACTTTTCGTTCACCGTAATACTCTTGTTTACCGTCTTGAAAAAATCAAGAAGATTACCGGTCTTGACCTTCGTGAATTTGACCATGCTATTATCTTTAAGATTGCTCTTATGGTAAATAAATATCTTAAATCTAATCCTATAAAGTATTAATAGAAAGTTGGAATTTTTGTGTCAGAGATTCAGTCAGGCTTTGCTGTACAAAAGCCGGTAATTGAATTTAAGGGTGTTTCTAAAATTTATCAGACAGGTACCCACGCTTTAAACGATGTTAATATAACTATAAATAATGGTGAATTTGTGTTTGTGGTTGGTTCGTCAGGCGCTGGTAAGAGTACCTTTATGAAGCTAATTATGCGTGAGGAGAAACCTAATACTGGCGTTATTAATGTTAACGGTTTTGAGCTTACTAAAATGAAGCATAAGCAGATTCCGCTACTTAGAAGAACTATGGGCATCGTTTTTCAGGATTTCAGACTCATCCCTAATATGAATGTTTTTGAAAATGTAGCCTTTGCAATGCACGTTACGGGTGCTGAGAGCCGTGATATTCGTTTGCAGGTAACAAAAGCTCTTTCCCTTGTTGGTCTTGGAGAAAAAGCACGTTCTATGCCTAATCAGCTTTCAGGCGGTGAGCAACAGCGTGTCGGTCTTGCCCGTGCTCTCGTTAATAATCCAGGTATTATCATTGCGGACGAGCCTACAGGTAACGTTGACCCCAATATGTCTTATGAAATAGTTTCACTACTTACTGAAATTAATCGCAGAGGCACGACGGTGCTTATGGTTACTCATGACCATAACCTTGTGCGTGATTTCGGTCATCGTGTGATTATGCTCGATAAGGGTAGAATTGTTGCTGATAATGTAGGGGGTAAGATAGATGAAAATTAGTAGTATGAGATATCTTACCAAGGAAGGTCTTAAAAACGTATGGGTTAACCGACTTATGACTATTTCCTCTATCGGTGTTCTTGTTGCCTGTATGGTGCTTATCGGTCTTTCTGTGCTTCTTTCAATGAATGTAACCAAGATTATCGGTAATCTTGAACAACAGAACGTTGTAATGGTTTTTTTTGATGATTATAATGCCGCCCGTTACGATATTAATGGCAGAACTGCACCTGAGGGCGCCGTGCTTGATGAAAACGGTATCTGCGACCAGATGTATACCGTACATAATGAGGATGAGGCAAAGGCTATCTGTTATGAAATTGAGGGTATAGAAAATGTCGCTTCTGCAACCTATGTTTCAAAGGAAGAAGCCCTTGAAATCGTTAAGAAAAATATGAGCGATAAAGCCGAGGCGGCTATTGATGCTCTTGAGGGTGATTCTAACCCTTTATCTTCCGGCGCTAGAGTTACTATGACTAATCTTGAAGATTTTGATAAAACCATTGAAAGTATTAAGAAAATCAATGGTGTAAACACTATTCAGGCTCAAAGTGACCTTGCTGATAAAATTACTTCAATAAAAAACGGTATTTTTATTGCAGGTATAGCTATTATTTCAATTCTGCTTATTATTTCACTTATTATTGTGTCTAACACTATAAGGGTAACAATGTATAACAGAAAGCTTGAAATAAGCATTATGAAGGCTGTTGGCGCTACCGATAGCTTTATAAGAATTCCTTTTGTTGTTGAGGGTATTACTATTGGCATTATCTCGGCAATTTTTGCTGAAGGCATACTTTATTGCTGCTATAGAGTTGCGGCAGAGGCTATTCTCTCAAATGCGGGTAATTTCTCAATTATTCCATTCTCATCAAAAGCATTCTTACTATTAGGTATATTCGTCGTTATTGGTGTAGTTGCCGGTACTTTCGGCAGTGTTATTATGATAAGTAAGTATTTAAAACGTGAGGGCAGCGAGTTTGCTGCAATATAAGGAGTAATAATGAAGTCTAAAATTATTAAATTTATTGCGGCTTTTCTTTGCGCTATAGTTATAAGCGGCGTGGTTGTGCCTGAGCCTATTAACGTAGGTGCGCTAACCCCTCAAGAAAAATATAATGCTGCTCAAAAGGCGCTTAACGACGCTAAGAAAAAGAAAGACGCTCAAAATCAAATAAAAAAAGCTCTTGATGATAAAATCAATGCTACTCAGGAATTAATTGACGATTGCAATGCTAAAATTTCTAATTTGAATAGCAAAATTTCTGCTAAGCAGGCGCAAATCGATGCTAAAAAGGCTGAGATGGAAGCTGATAACGAGCAGTTCAGAAAGCGTATCCGTTCGATTTATATGACTGGCACACAAAGTAATATTCAAATTCTTCTTGGTGCCGAGGATTTTTCTGATTATCTCGTTCTTGCTGAAATGACTTCAAATCTTGCGGCAAAGGATAATCAGCTTATTGAGCGCATAAACGATGCAATTAAGATTATTGAGGATGAACAAGCTGATATCAAGAAACTTCTCGATGAACAGAAGAAAGAGAAAAAGGAACTTGACGGATATCAGCAAGACTTAAAAAAAGACGTTGCCGAGGTAAATTCCGTAATCAAGGGTCTTAATAATGATATTGCTAAGGCTCAGAAAGATATGAACGAAGCTGCGGAAAAAATCAATCAGGGCAGCAGTAACTCTAATATAAGCTTCGCCGGAGGCAATTTTCTATGGCCCGTTGCCGGTCATTACTATATTTCTGCAGGTTGGCAAAGTAACGATAGTGTTCATAACGGCAATCATAAGGGTATTGATATTGCCGGTGGCGGTATTGCCGGTAAGCCGGTGCGCGCCGCTGCTGATGGTAAGGTTTATATAGTTTCTAATAACTGTACCCATAACTACGGTAAAAATTATTCCTGCGGTTGCGGCGGTGGATACGGTAACTATGTTGCTATTGACCATGGCCCCAGCGCTAAGGATGGCAAAACATACAAAACTCTGTATGCTCATATGAAGAAAGCCGCTGTCAGCAACGGCGCTTATGTGAAACGCGGACAGATTATCGGTTACGTGGGCACAACGGGTTGGTCTACCGGTAACCATTTGCATTTCGAAGTTATTGTAAATGGTGTAAAGAAGAATCCGGCTAATTTTGCCTATGACAGATAATAAAATTACAAGACGCCCGAAATACATAATATGGTTTCGGGTGCTCTTTGCTTTACTGGCAATTTCTGTAGCAGTTTTTATCTTTATTATGTCGGCACAGAATGCTCATGTATCAAGTAATTCAAGCGGGACTGTAATAAAAAAAATAGTCAGCGTAATAGACCGTTCTTTTAAAGAAAAGGATATAGATGAACAGATGATAGTAATACGTTCACTGCAAAAATTTGTTCGTAAATCGGCTCATTTTTGTATATACGGTTTACTTGGTACTTTTGTGGCAGCTTTTTTTGCTACTTTTAAAAAGAAGTTTTGTATCCGTTTTGCCGTATCTCAAATTATCTGTAGTTTATATGCTGTCAGTGATGAATTCCACCAACATTTTGTCGAGGGCAGAAGCTGTGAACTAAGAGATATGCTGATAGATAGCTGCGGCGGTTTTTGCGGTATAATTTTTGTGCTGTTAATAGTGCTTTTAATAGAAAAAAGGAGGGGACGATTTAGAATGCGAAAAAAAGAACTTATAAAACAAAATGAAACTTTGACCGAAAAAATTCTTGAGGCTGATAAAATTATTGAATTCTTGAAAAATCAGTTAAAAGATAAGGAAAATGAAATTTCTTTTTTAAAAGAAAAACTTAATAACATTACGGTTGTCCCTGATATAGTTGAAACTGAGGAAAATACCGATGAAAATCAGTTGCAAACAAAAA
Source organism: Oscillospiraceae bacterium (assembly GCA_015065585.1). Classification (GTDB taxonomy): domain Bacteria; phylum Bacillota; class Clostridia; order Oscillospirales; family Acutalibacteraceae; genus SIG607. The sequence goes on along the minus strand of SVQC01000022.1, from coordinate 7,100 downwards.
ATGAAACAACCGGTGAAGTAATTCCTGAAACCGTTTTTCAACCTGTTATTGCGCAAAATTATCATGATTTTGACTTTGTTCCGCAACAAATTTCAAATAGTAACGGTGATGTTCAGGAATATGCAGTTATGGCTATCGGTAAAATTGTTACTGAATCGGTTAAAATTAACTGTGTACTTGCCGGCAGCAGTAATGAAAATAGGAAAGAACTTATTAATCTTGTTCTCGGTCGTACTGAGGTTGCTAAAGAGGAAATATCTTCACTAATTTCTGCTGATTTGAGCGCGGATTTGCTAAAATCTTCAATAGATAAAGAGTCAGCCTCGGCTATCGAATATTTTCAAAGTATACTCGGACAACTATAAAATTTAAAATTTGAGGTTTAGTTTTCAGACATCTGGCAATAATTCTATTAAGAATTATTGGAGGTGTCTGTTATTTTTTGCGGTAAAGTAGAAATTTGCGGTGTTGACACTTCAAAGCTTAAGGTTTTGAAGGAAAAGGAAAAAGAACTTTTATTAAAAAAATTCAAAGAGGGAGATATGTCTGCGCGGGATGAGCTTGTTCTTGGTAATCTTCGCCTTGTTTTAAGCGTTGTTCAGCGCTTTACGGGTAGAGGCGAAAATATGGACGATTTATTTCAGGTTGGTTGTATTGGACTTATTAAATCTATTGAGAATTTTGATATAACTCAGAATGTACGCTTTTCAACTTATGCTGTGCCAATGGTTATAGAGTGTCGAAATCCACGAAAGGATTTTGAAAGCTATGACCAGAAAAACCGCATTATTACAGGCAATTTCGCAACTCTCAGGAGACCAAAAGAATACCGAGATTTGCGAGAAACTTAGCGACATTTTAGAAGATATGCCGCTGACCAACTGGACAGACAAGACAATTCGCGACAGAATTGAGCAGTTCAAAGAAGATGAGGGACGATATCCCACGGTTACCGATTTTAAGAAAAAAGGTATGCCGCCGCACCCCGTTTTCAAGCATAGGTACAAGGTGAACTTGTCCCAGTGGCTACAGGAAAATTATCCCGTGCCCAAAATTACATATGAAGAACGCAAAGAAAAACACACCAAGGCATTTATTGAAGAGTATCTGAGACTTCGTCCGTCAAGCAGTGATGACTTTGACCATCGCAGACAAAGTGGCGTAATTAGTTGGCGCGGTTTGGCACCTTATTACAATATTACAAGTTGGCATAATTTGCTTCATGCTCTTGACTTACCGGTGCCGAAACCAAATCCAAAAGAACGCGTAAAGCAAAAATTTAAAATTACCGTTGAAACCGATCTCGACTTTGAAGCAATGGTAACTCCGAAATGGAGGTACTACAAATGAAAAAGTCTCGTGTAATTTTGTTTATTTTTGCTTTGGTATATAACCTTGCGCTAGGTATATGCTTGCGGAATTTTCTTTGCCTCTCTCCCACGTTACAAGTTTTTTATCTGCTTTCGTTTTTGCCAACACTTTTCTTATTGTTTGAAATTAAATCAAAAGCAATGCGTTCTATTATATTCATTTTACTTGCATTTGTCTTTTTGATGAACTTCGTCTACGCTGTATATTGTCGCAGAGTATTTCCGTTCTTGGCAATTATCTCTGTTGCTGTTGTCCTTATATATTTTACAGTTTTTGCTGATAGTTCGCATAGGGATAATCTATTAACGAAAATTTTTGTTTTACTTGTTTCTGTGTCTATGATCGCTTTGCTTTTTACCGCATATATTTTCGTATACAAACAAGGTGATGTTTATCTTATAAACGGTCAGGCAACCCTGTGGGATACTGAAACAGTAGAACTTGCTGACGAAATTTGTGCCGATTGTTATACTGATGAGGAAAAGGTAAAAGCGATACACGAATGGATGATACGCAATTTTGAGTATGACTACGGCTATACTCCTATTGTGCAATATTCTAATGTGCATCAAACAGTTGAAACCCGAAAAGGTATCTGCTATGATTTTGCACATTTATTTGCAGCGCTTTGCCGAAGCCAAAATATTTCTTGTTATGTTGTTGATGGTACTCCATATGATCCTTCAAGGGATTGTCATACTTGGAACCGAGTTTACTTTAAGAAAGATTGTGAACTTCTTGCTTCGGGTGATATTAAAACACAGGGATACGAAAATTGGAAGACTCCTCTTCGCAAAAGATATCGTCCGTGTGATTGTTGCAAAGAAGAATATAAAGCTGCGTTCAGAGAAAGAAATCTCGACATCCTTGAACGAACTCAGTATACCTATTTTTATTCTCCAAACTCAAAAGTATTTCATAAATGCACATGCGGTATGATGCTTTCTGTTAAAGATATTATGGGTACAAGGAAGTACGACACGGTAATTAAAACAGGAAGAACACCTTGTAAACTATGCAACCCCTCACCAAATGATATTTATAAGCCCTTACCTCCCGAAGTAAAGATCGCACGACTACAAAAGAAAATTAAGAAAAGTGCGAATATGACGGATAGAAGGGCGATAGCAAGACAAAAACTTGCTGTTGAGGAACGATATCGTTTGCTCAGTGATGAAAACCTGTCTCAAACTGAAAGAGATGATATTTATACTCTTACTCAGCCAAGATTTGCTTTTTGGGTTGGTAAGGGATATCAGACATTCCACCTGCGTTCTTGTTCGAAACTCAAAGAAATCAGCAATTTGCGAGGCTTTGGAACATATAAAGATGCTATTCGCGCAGGTTTTACTCCGTGCAGACATTGTAAACCTACGAGCAAACACGATGTAAAGGTCTCTATTCCTTTCACAAACCGTGTGCGGTTAGATGAAAATTTATCGGATATCAAAACAATGTGCGAAGAAGCTGGTTATACTTTCAATCAGGAAGCGGATTACATATACATTGAAACACCTGTAGGAAAGTGGAAAATCAAAACTTCAAGAGTTCCTGTAAAGCTCGAGCATATAAACCTTGCGACAAACCCCGGTTGTAAAACCTATCATGACCAGCCGCGTATTTTTCTCTCTTTCATTGATACTTTTGATTATATTAAAAGACACGATGAAAAACTGGTTAATCAAAAAGCAGAACACAAGGTGTATGCAAAACTATTTACTTAGCAGAAAGGCATGATAAGAATGAGTAACGAAGAAAAAAGAGTATGGGGTGTACATACCCAAGATGATTATTTGTTTTTGCATAACAATGTAATAGCAATTGGATGGAAAGACTTTGGCGATCTTTCTGCTATTGAAAATACCCGTGATGCATTTAAAGAAAAGTATGCAACGGTATACCCCGACAGCAAAAAACAAGCAATAGCAAATAATGTGGGTATGTTATATCGTTTCATTTATGAAATGCAGATTGGCGATTATGTAGTATTCCCATCTAAAACTGACCGCATGATAAACATTGGTGTTGTCGAAGGCGAATATTATTTCGAACCAAACGCACCCGAATATGTTCAACAGCGTAAGGTGAAATGGTTAAAACATTTACCGAGAACACTCTTCTCGCAGGGGGCATTATACGAATCAGGTTCGTTTATGTCACTGTTTTTGATTAAAAACTATGCTGACGAATATTTGGCAGCTCTTGATAACAACTTTAAGAAGAATGTTATAGATGCCGAGGATGATACCGTAGGCATAACAGCAGAAGAAATCATCGAAAGCACAAAGGACTTTATCTTAAAAGAATTAAGCAAGAATTTAAAGGGATACGATCTTGAAGAGTTTGTAGCCGATCTATTAAAAGCAATGGGTTATAGAACTGTGGTATCGCCTCACGGTGGTGATGGTGGCATTGATATAACCGCATATAAGGATGAACTTCCACCTCGTATTCTTGTACAAGTCAAGAGTCAGGATGGAGATATTAAAGAAGCTGTTCTGCAATCACTAAAAGGTGCTCTTCGTGAAGGTGACTACGGTGCGTTTATAACCTTATCCAACTATACTAAGAACGCGCAGAGATACCTAAATAATAATCCAATTATTAGAGGAATTAATGGTAGTGAGCTTGTAGAATTAATACTTGACAATTATGAAGCATTGTCGGAAAAATACCAAAAGATGATACCGCTTAAAAAGGTATTTATCCCTGTGCAGAACGATTAACGAAAAGAAGTGAAACTTATGAATCCGATTTGTAAATTCAGTGATGTGTTAGAAAAAAATATGGATTTGCTTTTCTTAGAAGAATTCGCATCATCCCCAGATTTTCTAAAGATGTTTTTATCAAAAATATATATTGAATCGGCAAAAGTAATCGAAATTGAACAATCAAAGGTTCACTCTGAATTTGGTGAATCGGATATGACCGTAATTGTTGAGGTTAATGGAAAAAAGCATGGTTTACTAATTGAGGATAAAATTGATGCCATCGCTATGCCCGAGCAATATGAAAGGTATGTAATCAGAGGCAATATTGGTATTGAAAATGGAGATTATGAATCATTTGATGTCTTTATCGTAGCCCCCGAAAAGTACCTAAACGATAATATCGAAGCTCACAAATATCCTAACCAAATAAAATACGAAGATTGTGCTGACTATTTTAGAAAACAAACAGATCCCCGTTCTTTTTACAAGTTACAACAAATTGAATTTGCTATTAATAAGCAAAAGAATAGTTACCAAGCGATAGAACATGCCGCTGTAACAGATTTTTGGGAAAGGTACATTGCTTATCAAAAAGAACACTATCCTCATTTGTGGTTAAGCACAAGCGGTGGATCTAAAGGTTCTCGTGCAAGTTGGCCAAGATATAGGGTGCATATCAAGGGATTATATATGCTTCACAAATCAGAATTTGGATTTATAGACCTAACATTTCCTAACTGCGGCGAAAGAACTGTAGAGTTGAAAGGTGTTCTTGAAAAGCATCTCGGGGACTTAACCGAAATCGGTGTATCGTTGCATCAAACGAAAAAATCTGCAGCATTGCGAGTTGTAGTTCCCGTTCTGGACTTTAAACAGCCTTTTGAAAAAGTGGCGGTTGAAGTGGCAAAGTGCTTTGAGGGCATTGAAAAATTAACGGCTATTTCTGAACGATTACCTTCGGATGAAATTATTTCATTTTGCCAAATATAACGAAACTACATTACATAGACAATCAAATATTTTACCTATTAAGAGTGCGCGAGAGATCAAGCTCGTTGACCGCACAGCGACCTGCAAAATGTAAGGTGCTAATGCTTGACCGATAGGTTATCTCACGAACCTGTCGGTAACGATGGGTTCGTTTTTTCTGCACTCTTTAGGATATAAAAGTAAAAAGGAGTGCATTAAAAATGCGAACAATCAAAGAATTAGTGAAAAATGAAAAGAAGGTATATATTTACCTTCGCAACAGAACTACCGAATACCGTTTTATGAGTGATGCAGAACATGAAGGTATCACCTATGGTGATGGTGTGAAGCCAACCGAAAGGCCCGTGGATGATATTATGGCATTACACGATGATGGCACAATTTGTTTTCTCGGCTGGGCAGGTCGAATGGCATATCATTACAGCAAGGATAACGTCAAACGCATAGACTACGAAAAGTATATAGAAGGATCAAGTGATTATTTGATTTAAAAAATAGAACCCATGTGTGAGCATGGGTTCTACATCATTTTTATTGGCAAGAAAAATGTAAATATCAGCGATTGTGTCTCTATCAACGACAAAAATTTGAGCATTGGAACAAAATTCCTTCGCCTTTGGTGTAAGATGCCTGTTAGTGATTATCATTTTATCATCAGAAAGTTCAGCACCATAATCGTTGCGAATGGGGGCAATCCCTATATTATCAACGCTGTGGTAATACTTTACCTTAACTTTCTTTTCCCCGCTAACTCCACCCTTGAAAGAAAAGCCTAAAGCTGTTGCTTGGTTGATCAGTTTGTGTACTTCAATCTTAAACGAATCCAAATCCATTTCATCTAAAGAGGATAAATAATTCATGGTTTCATCATATAGAGATTTAGCCTTTTCATATTCGGCTTTATTTTTAATTTCTTCTGCAATGGATGTTGCACCTTTTACAGTCTGATAAATAAGATAAAAGAGATAACCTATCCCAAGCGTTAACACAAAAAACATTATCATAAAAAAATTAATGTCGTTTTTTCGTTGTCGAGGGCTACTCAAATCATTCAACTCCTTTACAAATCCACTTTAGATTATTATACTAAATTCAAAGGATTTCTGCAACACTGATCCTCGACAGGAACTTCCTATTATTCAAACTGAATTGCTTTTTTCTGTGTTTAATGTTATAATATAAAAAACTCTAAAAGGCGGTATCGATTATGTTTGATAATATTGGCGGAAAAATTAAAGCTGTTGCAAAGGTTATATGTTGGATCGGAATAATTGCGTCTATCATTATTGGATTTATAATGTTAGTTCAAGATGAAGATACAGCATTAGCAGGATTGCTAACGATGGTATTAGGCTCTCTTGGCTCTTGGATAGGTTCTTTTATTACATATGGATTTGGACAACTGGTTGAGAACAGCGATATTTTAGTTCAACAAGGAAATAAACCGCCAGTAACTACTACACACACAAACAATATATCTACATCGCAAACCATACAGGGGGAGCATATGTGGAGATGTGAGGGTTGTGGTAATATGATCAGCGAAGAAATCTGCCCTGTTTGTAACAAAGAAAAACTCGAAAACCTCAAAAAATGGAAGGAACAAGGGCTTATAACTGAGGAAGAATATGTGCAGAAAATGGAGAGCTTAAAACATGTCTAATATTAAAAACAACCCGATTAAATATGTAAAATTATTTGCTCTATTGTACTTAATAGTCAATGTAACTTTAAGAATAATTTATTATGCAGTAACGTCCGCAATTTTGTCCTACGCAATATCTTTTGCAACAATAGTTGGAGTAATCGTTTCAGTGGTTCCAATCTTATTGTTCATCGTACACATTTATAAGTTTTACGGAACGAAAAAGACACAAATACTTTTGCCCGTTTCTTATATAGTATCTATTGTCTTGAGTTTGTTTGGACTGGTCCAAAACATAAAAAATGTAAGGTATATTAACTATTATTCATCAACTGCCCAAGCACTTCGTTACGGAGTGATAGATAGTATGGTAAATATTATTT
>SVQC01000050.1 GCA_015065585.1 Oscillospiraceae bacterium | reverse complement strand
ACCGCTGCGGCGGGATTACTCATCGGCAAAAGCCTCTTTGGAACCACACGCTTAGCGTGTGGTTTTCGTTATAAAAACTAGGGCAGAGAGCTTAGCCCTCTGCCCTGGTTTGAGATAAATTAAGAAAATTTAGGAAGCGCTCTGTCCCTCTATTACTTTTGCAATAAGCTTGTTAGCTTCATTAGCGGCGCCATCCATCTTGCCGTGAAGCTTATTAAGGTTGGCATCCATCTGAGCAGCAGTACCGTCTATAAGTTCCTGAGTAATGGTGAGGTAGCGGTTAGATACATCACTAACTCTAAGAACACCCTGGGAGAAGTGGTTGTTCTTGAAGTTTTCTTTTTCAAGAAGCTGCATATAGAAATCTTTGCATTCTTCGGTCTTATAAATCTGGTCTAAATCGTAGTTATCCATATTTAAGAAGTAACGTAAGAAGTAAGCAGCACCAACAGGGTTCTTAGCGCCTTTGCAGATACCGTAAGCACGGATAGCGCAGGTGTAAGGATAATCAGCATCAGAAGCGTTGATTTTAGGAAGCACGGTAAAGCCCATATCATCTACGTCCATTGTAGAGAAGAATCCGGGGTGCTTTAAGAGGCCGTAAGCACCGCAAAGCTGCATAACGGTAGCACCGCTGGCGAACGAGTCGTCATGGTTATCGCAAACGCTTGCAAGACCGGCATCCTTAGCCTTAAGCAGATATTCAATAGCTTTTCTTGCATTTTCAGACTTAAGACCGTTTTCAAATTTGTCGGTCTCTTCGTTCCAGTAGAACTGGTATGCGCCGTGCATAGCAAGCCAGGGGTCGAAAACAAGAACAGTACCGGGGCGGTCGAGTCCGCACTGAGACTGAATCTGCTGCATAAGAGTCCACATGGTATTAAGGTTCCAGTTATTCTCTTTTACATACTGAGCAGGGGTCTTGATACCGTTTTCTTCAAGAATGGTTTTGTTGAAGAAGGTATTATGACCACCCATATCCCAAGAAGAATGAGCACCGTTAACGAGATAATAGCACTCACCAATGTGATACATCTCGGTAATCTGCTGATTCCAGAAGGGGTCTTTGGGGTCAAGACCGTTAGCTTCAAGACTTAAAGGCTGAAGTACGTTAAGAGTTCTCGGGAAGTCACCGTTTTCAAGAACAACGTCGGGAGCCTGGTCGGCAGTTATGTAACCGAGCAACTTAACAATATACTCTCTCTCATTTACCTGGAAAAGTTCAAACTTCATACCGGTAGTCTCTTGGAAACCGTTAAGACAAATAGAGGTATTAGTCTGGGTATGGTCAATCCAGGTACCGAACTTAACTGTAGTGCCCTTTAATTCCGCAGGCATATCAAGGAAATATTCTTCCTCACTCTGCGCAAGACCTGCGACATTACCGGATTCACCTTTAAGTTCGAAATTTTTACTCTTACAACCAGCCATAGCGCATACAGAAAGAACCATAGCTACAACAAGCATAAGAGTTAAAATTCTTTTCAACATAGCAATTTCTCCTTTGCATATTAATTTGGTAGTTACATTATACAATGAACGGTTAGTTATTTCAAGTATTTTTTAAAAAATTATTGCTATGGCTTGTGTGTTTTAGTCAAATATAACAAAACCTGCCCCGAAAATGAGGCAGGTTGCACATTTTACTGTCCGTAATCTATATCTTTTACCTTAAAACCTTTGATTGCATAATTATTTTTCTTAACGGGAAGGGTTGCGGCATAGGTTTCAATATCCTTCATAAACTCTTCGCTTTTAAGATTCCAGCGGATAGTGCCGCCAAGTCCTTCTAGATAAGAAGTATCGCCGTAGGGGTCAACGATTAAAACCAGATAAAGTGTTTTCGCATCGTCTGTACCTGTTTCAACAATCTTAGATTTACCAGCAGCTAAATCCTTAACATCCTCAAAAAATTCAGCACCGTAATTTGTATCAACATCAGGGTCGGAAATATATGTTACACACTCTTTTACTTCCTTTGCAGGAGAATAACCGGTGGTTGCAGCAGTTTCTTCACTGAGATTATAGAACTTGTTATAAACCTCGACAATGCTCTCGCCACCGTTTAATTGTTTCTGATAATCTTCAAGCTCGGCTTTGGCATTGGTTTTATCAGCATCGCTTAGCTCCGCAAGGCTTTTTTCAAGAATAAAGGCAACGCGGTAGTTCTTGGCATAATAATCCTTAATATCATTTTCAGCTACAGCCTTGCTACCCTCTTTTCCATAAAGGAAGGTAAAGTATTTATCGGCAAGATAGTCGTATTCCATCATTTTGGTATAGGTACTTTCGCCTATACCGTTAGCCTCAAAAAGAGCGCTGTAGTAGGAATAATAGTAAGCGGAATAGCTTTTAACCTCATTTAAGGTTTCTTCGTCGAGAGTAATATTGTTTTCTTTGCAAAGGGTTGAATAAGCAGCCCAATTAGCAAGAGATTTTATAGCCTCGTCCTGTACCCACTGTTCAAAGGTTTTGTCCTCTATTTTCTGAGAATAATAGTCAATTACATCGGGAACGGGGTTTTCCTCTGTAGCAGCGGCATTTAATTGTTCCTCAACAATAGTTCTTGCCTCGCTGTCAGCATTTATAAGGGCATAAGAGTACATAGCGGAAGTGAATTCAATTCCGTTGATAGTAACAGCCACTTCGTTCTGTTTATGGCAGGCAGTAAAGGAAAGTACCATTATAAAACAGAGCATAATTGCAATAATCGATTTCAAACTTTTCATTATTGTTCCTCCAAAGATTTATAATCCTTTAATTATTAAATATTATATTACATCTTTTATAAAAAGTCTATAACAAATTGTAAACATTACAGCGCTTTTACAATTTCCGCTACTACCGAAAGAAGAGTCTGACCTTTTTTAACCCTAATGGCAACGCTTGGCACCTCACTGTTCAAAATCCGCATTTTACTTTCAAAGGCAAGAGAAAGTTTTTTAACCGTTTCCTGATTAAACGCCGTCATTCTAAAAATCACATCGTCTTTCTCTTTTACTATTTCATAAATATCGGCGCTTATTGCCTTATTTCTGAGAAGCGCAATATCTATAAGGCCCATTACGGTACGAGGCGGCTCACCAAAGCGGTCGCAAAGCTCGTCAATAACGTCTTGGGCATCCTCCTCATTTTCTATATCAGCAATACGTTTATAAATGCCAAGCCTTGCAGGCAGATTGCTTATATAATCATCAGGAATATGGGCAGGGACGTTAAGGTCGATAGTACAAACCGCATCGCTTTTTACTTCTTCCCCTGAATTCTCTTTCATAGCGTCAGAAAGCAGCTTCAGGTACATATCATAGCCTACCGCTTCCATATTACCGTGCTGTGCTCCGCCTAAAATGCTTCCCGCACCTCTTATCTCAAGGTCGCGCATAGCTATTTTAAATCCTGAACCAAACTGAGTAAACTCTCTTATCGCTTCAAGACGCTTCGCCGCGTCTGCATTCAGTATCTTACCCGTTCTGAAGCAAAAATAAGCATAAGCGCGGCGGCTTGAACGGCCGACTCTTCCGCGAAGCTGATGAAGCTGAGATAATCCCATTCGGTCAGCATCCTCTATAATAAGGGTATTGACGTTAGCAACGTCTACCCCCGTTTCAATTATCGTGGTGCAAACAAGGATATCTATTTCCTGCTCCATAAGTCTCTGCCATACACGTGACAGCATATCCTCGGTCATTTTTCCGTGGGCAACGGCTATTCTAGCCTCAGGAATAGCAATTTTGATACGGGCGGCAACCTTTTCTATGGTTTCTACCCTATTATGAAGATAATAAACCTGACCGCCCCGGCGAAGTTCTTTCTTGATAGCATCATAAAGAACAGAATTACTTTGCTCTAAAACATAGGTCTGTACAGGATGGCGGTCCCCCGGCGCCTCGTCTATGCTGGACATATCTCTTAACCCCGTCATAGCCATATTAAGAGTTCTCGGTATAGGGGTTGCCGAAAGGGTGAGAATATCTACCGTCGGATAAAGTTCCTTGAGCCTTTCTTTTTGTGCAACGCCGAAACGCTGTTCCTCATCTATTATGACAAGACCCAAATCCTTAAATTTTACGTCCTTTGATATAAGGCGGTGTGTTCCTATAAGCAGGTCTACCCTTCCCTTAGCCGTTTCTTTTACGGTTTTTTCCTGTTCTTTAGGGCTTACAAACCTTGAAAGCAGTTTGACAGTAACGGGAAGCTCACCTATTCTTCTTACAGCGGTGTTATAGTGTTGCCAGGCAAGAATTGTGGTAGGCACAAGGACAGCGCACTGTTTACCCTCGCAGATGCATTTAAAGGCGGCGCGCAAAGCCACCTCAGTTTTGCCAAAGCCAACATCCCCGCAAAGAAGTCTATCCATAGGAACGGCTCTTTCCATATCCTTTTTAATTTCCTCCACACAGCGAAGCTGGTCCTCAGTTTCTTCGTAAGGAAAACGTCGTTCAAAATTATTCTGTAAGTCGGTGTCAGGAGAAAAAGCATAACCCTTTGATGCCATTCTTTTAGCATAAAGAAGCGTTAACTGGTCTGCCATATCCCGAACGGCTTTTCTTACTCTGCTCTTAGTTTTATGCCATTCGGCAGAACCAAGTTTATTGAGCTTTATATTGTCGCTATCAGCACCGATATATCTGGAAACCAAATCAAGCTGAGTTACAGGCACATAAAGAACGTCCTGACCGGCATATTTGATTTTTATATAATCCTTGGTAACGCCCGAATTGGTAATATGCTCGATACCGCTGAAAATACCTATGCCGTGGGCGGCGTGAACGACAGCGTCATAGATTTTAAGCTCGTCAAGGCTACCTACCGCTTTGCTGTGGCTTCTTCTGACAAGTGTTTTTTTAGCAGAGGTTATTCCCTTGCCGGTTATAAGCATAAACTTCTGACTGAGAAGTTCAAAACCACTTGAAAGCACACCCTCGGTAACATAGACCGAAGCGGTTAGCTCGTTTATCTCATTACTGTAAATAGCGTTGACGCCTTTATCGCATAAATCCTCAGCCAGAATTCGTCCGGCTTTCTCATTAGAGCAAAGAACGACGGCGTTACCATGCTCGGAAATTATATATTCAAGGTCTTCTATAAGCACCGAAATATCCCCCGTAAATGCGGAGGAGCGTTTTACATTAAAGTCCACAAGGCTTTTAGGCGGTATTTCATAATGCCCTCTTGCAAAGCTGTCGAGTATAACGCCGAGGCTAAGCTTATCGTAAAGCTTTTCTTCGCCCTTTAAAAATCCCTCGCACTCTTTGCCTACAAAGCCTTCTTCTAATAGCTGTTTTAAATCCTCTGATAACTGCCACTTTATATTTTTAAGCCTTTCAGAAATATTACCGCTGTCATACATAAATAAAAGGGCGTTCTGAATAAAATCTAAAACAGTAGTCTTTTCTTTATATATAAAAGGAAGATAACGGTCAAAGGAGGAAAAAATTCCGCTTTCAATATCATCTAAATCCTTTATAAGTCTTTGACGGCGGTTATCGGAAAGCTTTTCGTTTTTAAGAAGTCTTCTTATTTCCTTTATTAGCTCATATTTATCTGCCAGAACCTCGCAGGCAGGGGTTATAACTATACTCTCGGCATTATCGGTTCTTCTTTGGGTTTCGGTTTCAAAAAACGCGATACTGTCAACGGTATCTCCCCAAAACTCAATACGAAACGGCAGTTTGCTATAGGTTGTGAAAATATCCACAATACCTCCGCGCACGGCAAACTGTCCCGCGCCCTCAACGGTTTCGCTTCTCACATACCCTGCCGCCATAAGTTTTTCACACAGCGTATTTAAATCATAGGTATCACCTGTATTTAAAGTAAATGAATTTTCCCTTAATACCGATACCGGAATAGTGTACTGAAGTGCGGCGTCAACCGACAAAACCACAACCTCAAAAACCCCGTCTAAAAGGTAAGACAGGGTGTGAATTCTTTTATGTTCATATTCTCTTGACTGGCCTATTGCGCCGTTGAAGCTATAATCCCGCGCAGGAAAGTAGAGAG
>SVQC01000021.1 GCA_015065585.1 Oscillospiraceae bacterium | reverse complement strand
GACGCACAAAAGGAAAAGCTCCGCAAGATGCGCGGCAAGGCTGTTCGCGAGAGCGACTACCGCACCATCACAGAGTTCAACGAAGAAAAAGTCAGAAAATTCATCACGAAGGTCATTGTGTCAAAAAACACAGTGACCTTCGTGTTCTATAACGGCGTAAGCATAAGCCGCGAATATAGCAACGGCCAGCCCGGAAACAAACCCGGCTGGAATAAGAAGGAGGCAGTATAATGACACCAAGGAGAACGGTACGCGAAATACCCAGTTCGATGGTCTTCGACCTCGGTACACTGACGGAGGTAAAAAAGACGAAGGTCGCGGCATATGCGCGTGTATCAACTGAAAAGGAAGAACAGGAGGACAGCTTCGAGCGGCAGGTCGCATACTACACCACGAAAATCCAGTCTAATATGGAGTGGGAATTCGTAGGCATCTACGCAGACCCCGGCATCACAGGTACCAGAGCAGAAAAGCGGCCAGAATTCATGCGCATGATCGCAGACTGCCGCGCAGGTAAAATCGAAAAGGTACTGGTCAAGTCAATCAGCCGCTTCGCGCGTAACACGGTTGACTCCCTCAACTACATTCGAGAGCTGCGCGACCTCGGCATATCGGTGTGCTTCGAAAATGAGAACATAGATACAATGACACCGGGTGGTGAGGTGCTGATCACCATCCTCTCGGCCATGGCAGAGCAGGAATCACGCACCATGTCCACCAATATCAAATGGAGCTACCAGAAGAAGTTCCAGAATGGTGAGGTGGTACTGAACACAGGACTGATGCTCGGATATAAGAAAGTCGGACAGGACGAAGACGGGCACTTCATATATGAAATCGACGAAACCGAAGCAGAGATCGTGCGTCGCATCTACCGCGAATACATCTCCGGCGTAACGATCACACAAATCTGCAAAGGACTGCAGCGGGACGGCATCCTCACCAAACTCGGCAAATGCGAATGGCGACACAGTGTGGTACGAAGCATCCTTACCAACGAAAAATACACAGGCAACGCTATCCTCGGCAAAACCTTCAAGCCCGATGTGCTGACAAAATATCGTCAGAAGAACACAGGTCAAGCCCCAAAATACTACGCAGAAGGAACACACCCTGCGATCATCGATAAGGAAATGTGGGATCTGGCAAGGCGTGAAGAAAAGCGCAGACTTGAATTCAAAGAACGAACCGTCGGCGCAGGGCGATACTCAAGCAAATACGCACTGAGCGGCTTGCTGATCTGCGGCCACTGCGGACATACGATGCGCCGACAGGTACGCACGATGGGTACAGGAAAGAAGGTCGCGTCATGGGGATGCACCCTTCGCATAGAAAATGGGCGGCAACACTGCACTGAATCCAGAAATGTCAACGAAGATGTGCTGATCGAAGCATACCTCAAAGCACTGAACAAAGTAGCAGGCAGCATGGATGACTACCTGCACATGATCAGCGAAAATTGCTCGATGATCATGAAGCCCAAGCTGAAAAGAGAGCTGGCAGACATCGAACAGGAAATCATCGACATACAGGAAGAAGTACTGGCACTGCATAAGCAAAAGCAGCAAGGACTGCTTGCACCGGCAGAGTTCAATAAGCGCGTCGCAGATCACAAGGAGCGCATGGAAAAGCTGCAGGAGCGCCAACGACAGATATACGAAAAGCAAGGCAACACACTGGCGGTTGAATACTGGCTCAACCAGTTCCAAGATGCCACCGAACGCAAAGACGAAGCGGCGATGGAGCCTACCGTCATAAAGACACTGGTGGAGAAGATCGTCGTAGATAACCAGCGCAGGATCGTGGACATCCACTTCAAATGCGGTGTCATCATCACCGAAACCATATAAACAGATAAGCCCTCGGCAGCCAGAAGCGGTTGTCGAGGGTCTTTTTGTATTTAAAACGAACAAAATTGTTACTCTTTTGATTGAAGTACGACGAAAAGGTGTCGAGATATTGAAAAATTCCGCAGAATTTTCTATAATATAATTGTAAAGTCCAGTTTATGGGACACATAGGCGAGTAAAATGATATTAGAAACAAAGAGACAATGTTCCAGAACATGGGGGTATAGATCATGGGAAAAGGTATTTTTGGTGGCATGTTTGATTTTAATGGTGACGGCAAGATGAGCGCATTTGAGCGCGCAGCAGAGTTCCAGTTCCTTCACGATGTGGTAATGGCCGATGAAGCCGATGATGAGTTGTCCGCAGCAGGCCTCGACAGAGACGAACTTAGCTGGATGGATGCAGATGAGCGCAGAGCAGCATTAGAAGACGCAGGACTTGATCCATCAGATTTTGACGATGATTTTTAAGGAGTGAGGAAAATGGCATTCAAGATTGGCTTTGCAGCAGAGCATCCCGAAAACAAGCCCGCAGAGGTTACATACACTGCACAGCAGATGCAGGCCGCACCGCGTAAGTCTGTGGTGCAGGTTTACTTCGCAGACAGGCACATGACTCTGGCATACTACAACGATCAGTTTGACCTGCATCGTGGTGACATGGTCTATGTGGATGGCAAGCTGGAAGGCATGCTCGGTCGTGTAACCGAAGTCAACTATAACTTCAAGATCAAGGTGTCCGATTATAAGCGCGTCATCGCTGTGGTGGACACAACTGTCAACGGTCAGTTCTTCATGGCAGGCAGCCACTTCGTGACATTCGACAGAGCAGCACTGCCGATTAGCAAGGTAGTGACTTGGTTTAAGGCACCGGCAAAGGAAGACGATGAGTTCGTCAGCGGTAGCGACGATACTGCATTCCGTCTGGATGATCTCAGCGGCATGAAGGTAAGCGCAGCGATCGCAGAGCGCGGTCACGAATACTACATTGAGAATAAGGTCAGATACATCTGCATCGACGGCACTAAGGGCTACGCGATTGTCGAAGGCAGTGAGGCATACGAGGTGGAATTCGAATACCGCGACGGTGAGATCAGCCAACTCATTTGCTCTTGCTTCTGCAGCTACAACTGCAAGCACGAATTCGCAACCATGCTGCAGCTGAAGGAAACGCTGGAGCTGATCAGCAAGCACTACGCAGATGAATATGAGCGCACTGAATACTTCGCAGCAGTGAACAAGGGAACGCTGTTCGCCTTCGCAATCGACGGCAAGGAGACCGGCAGCTTCACTCTATGATAAGGACAGGTATTTACGATGAAATTTGGCCCCGATTGGAACGGCAATGGAAAGACCGATGCTTTTGACCACTACATGAATATGAAGGTCATGGAGGCGTCTTCAAAAGACAGTGTATCTGGAAAATCATCTGGTGGTAGCACGAAAGCAACTGGAAGTGACGAGAAGCCAGAAGTCACAGGTATCTCTATGTTTGGAAAACCTATGTACGACGCGACCAAGGATAGCAATGGCGTGACGATCTTAAAATCTTTGCTCGTGGTAGGATTGTGCATAGCTGGGATAGCGATACCGGTCGTAGCTGAAATGGAAGGCCTTGCGGTTGCATTGTTTCCGTTAGGCGCGGTAGGACTCAGTGTACTCATTATGAAGAACACATAAAGGAGAGAATAATATGCCCGATATGAATGATTACCACGCATACAAAAGCACCAGTGGTGGATCGGGTGGTAGCAGCGGCGGTGGCGGCAAAGGCTTCGGCTGCGGCTGGGTCGTAATAGTGATCGTCGTTATCATGCTGATATCCTTTATAGCAGACGGCGCAAGCTGGGACGCAATAGACACCCTACTGGGATTAGGATTCCTCGCGTTCCTATTCTTCCGATGGATATCCACATAAGACGGCGGCCGTCAATGGTGTACTTTAAGAGTTTTTTACCTTCCTGCAAGTAGGGCGTTGTACATTTTGGCGTTCTTCCGCAGAAAGGTTGCATCAAATAGATGCAACCTTTTTTTATGCCCTATTTATCAGGGTTTGCGAGAAAAAACGCCCCAAAAATTCAAAGGTTGTTTTCATAGATGAAAATAGGCTTTTTCGACCTTTCCAATGGATGTGAACCCCCGAAAACAAAATATCGTCAATTTTGCAGGTAGATAAATTAAAAATCTACCTGCTTTTTTATTGCAAGTAAGAAAAACAAAATATGTTTTTTAATCGTTTTTAGTACTAAATATTCTTTTTAGTAGTAAGCATTATTTTAAAAAACACATATAAAAAATTTTTTATACTTCTCGAAAACCATAAAATGTAAAAATAATTGAAACACATTGCAAAATCTGTGTATAAGTGGTATAATATTAAAGCCAAATCAATCTTAATAATGCACAAACAAATATTCCCGTAGGGATATTATGCCTTTTTATGCATACTCTACACGAATAGACTGAATTTGATAAAAATGCAAATTCCGTTTCTGTTCGTGTGAGGAAACTCGTTTGTGCAGATTGGTTTGGCGACTATCGGAGTTTGCGTTTTTTGTGCGGTTACTTCGGTAGCCGCACTTTTTATTTTACGGAGGATTATTTTCTATAATATTTATTGAGTGGAAGTGAAAAGAATGTGAAGTGAAAAATTTATAAAAAATCCTTTAACAATTATCGGAGTGTTTTGTAGTCTAGCAGAATTAGCCGGAGCAACAGTTTTGCCTTTGTTGGAAGTTTCATTGCAAAAGTTGTTTATTTGGTTTGTTATTGGCTTTCCGGTGTTAATAGTTTTGTTATTTTTTATAGTTTTAATTTTTAGACCTTTTGTTTTATATTCTCCAAGTGATTACAAAAACGAAGAAAATTTTGTTAAGTTGCTAATTCTTATGGACAAAGCATTAACAAGAGCAATTGATATCGAGCCGAATTTAGAAAAGCAACTAAAACCGCTGATATCTGTTGTAGAAGAATCGGCTCATCATATAACAGTTAATAATAAAATTACTCAAAATTATAGGTCTTGCCCGTCGAAAGAAATCAATGTGGCAGTGTTAAAAAATGGAGATAATGAATTTAAGCTGTGGAAGAAAAAGACAATACTTGGAAAGGGAGAAAATGCAGATATTGTCATAAATGATGTGGCCGTTTCAAGAATACATTATTTCATAATTCGTAAAGATAATAACGAATATTACATACAAGATGCATATTCGTCAAATGGAACCGTAGTTAATGAATATATGGCTGAGGGTGATTCCTTAGTTCATCTAGGGCAAAAATCAGAAATCATATTAGGCAATACGTTTTTGACTTTTGAAAATTATAATCAAATATAAGAGGAGATAAAATAATGCAACCAGAAAAGAAAATGACGGGTTATCCGTCGATAGACAAACCTTGGTTAAAATATTACACCGAGGAAACAATTAACGCTACTTTGCCCGAATGTACTATTTATGAATATCTATGGGAAAACAACAGAAACCATCAAAACAAAGTTGCTCTTAACTATTTTGACCGAAAAATAACCTATGGTGAAGTGTTTGCCAATGTTGATAAAACAACCAAAAGTTATTCTGCGCTTGGTCTTAAAAGCGGCGATATCGTAACTGCATGTGCAGTAACAATCACCGAAACGATTTATTCATTCTACGGATTGAATCGCTTGGGTGTTATTTCCAATATGGTTGACCCCCGTACAAGTGCGGAAGGTATCCGTGAATATATCAAAGAGGTTAATTCTAAAATCGTTATAACCATTGATGTTGCATATCCCAAAATGGTAGAAGCAATAAAGGGAACTGCGGTTGAAAAAATAATTGTAATTTCGCCAGCCGATTCGCTACCGCAGCCCAAAAAGTTTTTGTTCAAAGCATTTAAAGCAACAAGGATTCCGAATGACAATTTACATATTAAATGGAATGATTTTGTTGATATTGGCAAAGAAAATGAGCCTGTAATCGTGCCATATAATAAGAATACTCCCTGTGTTATAGTCCATACGGGTGGCACAACGGGAGTTCCCAAGGGTGTTATGCTTTCTGATGATAATATGAATGCCGCTGCATTACAGGCATATAGGTGTGGTTTCGATTTCAAAAGAGAACATAATTGGTTGAATATTATGCCGCCTTTTATCGCATATGGTGTCGGTAATGGATTACATTTACCATTAATAGTAGGTATGGAAGTTATTTTGATACCTTCTTTTAACCCTGACAAATTCGTTGATTTGCTTAACAAATATAATCCAAATCATATTGCAGGTGTGCCTTCGCATTATGGCAATATTATTCGCAACCCTAAATTTCAAAAATCCTCTTTGGAATATCTGCTTTCACCAATCGTTGGCGGTGACGGAATGGATATATCATTAGAAAAAGAAGTAAATACTTTCTTTGCTTCGCATAATGCTCCTAATCCTGTTTGCAAAGGATATGGTATGTCCGAGGTTGCTGCTGCAGTATGTGTTTGCTCCTCAACAGAAAGAAACAAAATAGGTAGTGTTGGTATTCCGTTCCCCTATACAACAATATCTGTTTTTGATTTGGACACAGGAAGAGAATTGTCATACAACGAAGAAGGCGAAATTTGTATAACAGGCCTTAATACTATGGTTGGTTATTATAACAATGAATCCGAAACAAACAATGTTATAAAGAAACACGACGATGGTTTGATGTGGGTACATAGCGGAGATGTCGGTTATATTGATGACGATGGTTTTGTTTTTATCAAAGACCGTATTAAGCGAGTAATCATTTGCCACGATGGTTTTAAGGTGTTCCCGTCGCTACTGTCTTTATTGCTTTTAAAATATGTAGTGTATTATAATGAAAAACTAATTGTTTGTTATACTTGACAATCTTTTTCACTTGCGCTATACTGATATAAACTGATACCAAAGATTATCGGAGGTTTTTATGGATATTAAAATTTTTACTAAAATGCTAAAGGACAAGCATTTTACCGATTATCAAAAAATGCAATATAAATACGGCGAGTATTTTAATGCTTTTTTACAAACTTTAGAAGAGTTGTATTATAAAACTTTACCGCTTTTGGATTTTGATGATAATAACATTGTATTTATTGAAAATCACGCGGCGGTAAATCAAAACGCGGTTAAACTTTTATTGCAATCGCAAGAAAGGCATTACGGCATCAAAGCAGCCGAGGATGAGATTGTCGCAACCTCTGCAATCGAAAGTATTGATTTCAGCCGTGACAGTGTACGCAAAATCCTTAAAGGTATGGCGCCGAAAGACGAGCAGGAAAACAGAATTTTAGGAATTAAGCACGGTCTTGAGTTTATTGCTGACACCTCTAACAAAATAACCGAAGAAAATTTATATAAGCTTTATATGATGACGGTTGGCGATTTTCTAACCGGTGATGATAAATTGTTAGATGGAAATTATTATAGACACGATACCGTTTATGTTGTTAGTGACCGTGTTGAACATTCGGGTCTTGACTACAAAAAAGTTCCGGAGTTTATGAAAACGCTTATTGCATTTGTTAATGCAGAAGACGACATCAATGATTTAATCAAGGCTGCAATAATTCATTTTTATATTGCTTTTGTGCATCCGTATTTTGACGGTAACGGCAGAACGGCTCGGCTTGTTCATTTGTGGTTTTTGATTCAAAAGGGTTATCAGTCTGCATTATTTATTCCTTTTTCAAGTCAAATTGAAAAAAGCAGAAAAGCGTATTATGATGCTTATACAACAATTGAGGAAAACAAAAAACTCAGTGGCAAAATAGATGTTACTCCTTTCGTTTTGTATTTTATAAATAATGTTTACAACAAAATGAATGAAGGCTCTGCCACTGTAGAAATCTTGAGCGTTTATGATGATGCCGTTAAAGACGGAAAAATAACCGAAAAAGAAACAAAACTCTGGAAGTTTGTATTGTCTTTCTACGGTACAGAGGAATTCTCGACAAAACAACTTGAAAAAGACTTCGGTGATGCCGCTTATGCGACCATCAGAGGATTTGTCTTAAAGTTTGAAGATTTAGGACTTCTTTCTTCTGTTAAATATGGGCCAAGGGTTAAGTATAAAATTGTTAAACCGTAGGGGTTCAAACATATAGGTAAAAAAATAAATAGACATCGAATTTGTACGACCTTTCCAAAGAAGACCTGACGAAAGTTAGGTCTTCTTTTTTTCATAAACAAATGAATACCGCCATTAAGATGGACATAATAATACGGGTGATATTATGTGTACTGCAGTAGCGGTAAATACTGATGAGTTTTATTTTGGAAGAACTTTAGATTACGAATTTACCTACGGAGAAGAAATAACCCTTACTCCTCGCAATTATGTTTTTGAATTTTTCGGCGGAGAAAGGGTAAGTAAGCATTACGCCATTCTCGGCATGGCTCATATAAAAAATGATTATCCATTATATTATGACGCTTTTAACGAAAAAGGTCTTTGTATGGCAGGACTTAATTTTGTGGGAAACGCTAAATATAATGATGAATGTAAGGAAAAAATCAATGTAACGCAGTATGAATTTATTCCCTATATTTTAAGCAGATGTCAAAGCGTAGAAGAAGCAGTAAGGCTTATTGATAAAATAAATTTAATAGGTAAGGAAATTTTTTCTCTGCCAATAGCACAGCTTCATTTTATAATAGCCGATAAAAATAGCTGTATAACCGTTGAACCAACCGGAGAGGGTGTTAAAATTTATCAAAATAAAGTTGGGGTTTTAACTAATAATCCTCCCTTTGCTGAGCAGATGAACAGGCTGTCGGATTATATGAATTTGTCGGCGCATACTCCTGTAAATACCTTTACAAATAATTTTGAGTTGCAGTGTTACAGCAGGGGAATGGGTGCGATAGGTCTTCCGGGGGATTTTTCATCAACATCCCGTTTTGTGCGCGCTGCTTTTTTAAAAGAAAATTCGGTTTTTGGCACAGAAGAACAAAAAAATGTGGGGCAGTTTTTTCACATTATGGATAGCGTTAACGTTAGCAAGGGCGTTTGCATTATAGAAAAGGACAAATATGAAATAACGGTATATACCTCTTGCTGTAATGCAACGAAAGGAATTTATTATTACACAACCTATAACAACCGACAGATAACGGGTATTACAATGTTTGATGGCAAAATTGACGGTAAAGAGCTTAAAAGAGCAGCGCTTATAAACGAGCAGAAAATAAATCTTATAAAAGAACCGTGGTAACAATACTGTTACCACGGATTTTTACAGTCTTTTTCTTTTTGCACCTTTAAAGCATAGGTTTTAGGGGGAACACCTACAAAGTTTTTGAACACCTTGGCAAAATAAGAGGAATCCGAAAAGCCGCATTGCTCTGAGGCTTGTTCTACCGAATATCCACTGCTTAAATAAATTCTTGCATGATGAATTCTCACCGAGTTTAAAAATTCGGTAAAGGTAGCTCCCGTTTCTTTTTTAAACCATTTACAAAAGTAATGTGTGCTGTATCCAAAGAAATCTGCGGCGTCTTTAACCGTTATTTTATTTTTGTAGTTTTCTTCTATTAAATCAATAAGCTTTGCGGCTGTTTTGCTTAATTCTACACAGTGAGAGTCGGTGCTTTTTTGGCTAGCGATTACTTCAAAAAGATGGAGTAGGTCGATAATTCTAGATATAAAAGAACGGTTTTCGTCGAGAATTTTTTGAACGGTTTCCCACATAGCGTCAAAATCGTCACATCTAAAAGCTAAATCAAAGATAGTGCGATTATCTTTTAAAAGCAGATTCTTTATATTAACAATAGATTCAAGAGCATTTACGTTGATATGAAAGGTACAAATCATATCACCTTTCTTTGAACCACCGCTTTTGTATACAGATGTATGTAGATATTTTGGCGGTATAAGAAAAACATTTTTGTCTTTATATTCAAAGCGCTTTCCGTTAATATAGGTTTCGCCGATAATACCCCTGACAAAGCTTATTTCAATAGTATCTCCGTAATGAAGCGGGGAAAGAACTGTTTTTTTTGTAAAGTCGGGAAGTTCCTTTTTGACATCTAACAGCCAGACGGCCGGTCTTGTAAATTCCTTAAACATTTCCTCAACTCCTTTGATAAAATATTACCGTATTTATAACGGCAAGTCAACAAAAAAGACAATATTTTACTGAAAAAGCGTATTTTAATTCATTGATACAAATATCGTATAATGCTATTATAAAAGTATCTTTAACAGGAGGCTTTTTATGGAATTTATAAATTTTGTCGATACTCTTTTTGGCGTAGGCAGCTCTACGTCGGCAGGGCCAACCCTGCCCTCAGGCTCTGTTCATCCAAGCCCCGAAACCTTGGATAAGGATTGCGGAGGTTATTATAGAAATCAGCCTATAATCGGTTTTGGCCAAGCTTATACCTCAGGTGCGGGCGGAACAAAATGCTACGGAAATTTCTTGCTTTCCCCAATGCTTGAAAAAGTAGAGCTTGATGCTCAAAAGACAGCTAGCTTTGCCGTAAAGGAAGAAGGCAGATGCTACGAATATAGAGTGGAGCTTGAAAACGGCATTAAGATTAGGACGACGCCTGAGCATAACTCGGCTATATATTCTTTCGATTTTCCAAAGGGAAAAGAGGCTTATTTACTTATAGATGCCGCACATAAACTGGATATAGATGCAAGTATGAAAAGGGGAAGCGTTTCTATAGATTATGCTAATAACGTTATTTTCGGTGGCGGCAGATTTTACGGAAACTGGAATTTTAAGGAATGGGATATGTTTTTTGCCCTTAGCTTTGATACGCCCTTTAAAGAAATTGGCGTTTTTGAGGGCGAAAAGTTAAATGAGATAAATAAGAGTACCTCTGTATTTATAGATGAAGAAAAGCGGCTTGGCGCTTATATAGGTTTTGGTAAAACAGAAAGACCTGTTAAAGTGAAAATTGCCATATCTTTTGTAAGCACTCAAAAGGCAAAGGAGTTTTTAGAGGAGCAAATTGTCGGCTTTGATTATGAAAAAGTAAAGGAAAACGCCAAGGAAAAATGGCGGGAGGCACTTAGCGTTATAAAAATTAAAACAGAGGATAAAGACCTGTTGACAAGATTTTATACCGCTATGTACCACGTCAATATTCAACCCAGAAACAGAGTATCAGACCATGGAAATTGGGATGATTTTCATACGATTTGGGATACCTGGAAAACGGCTTTCCCTTTACGCAGTCTTATATATCCCGAAAAAATGGGTCAAATTATAGATTCTATGCTTGACCGCGCAGAGTATAACGAAAAGGCGCAGAACGGTATAGTTCTTGCAGAGTCGTTTCTTGCCGGTAAAGAAACTCCTGTGGGACAGGGCGGTAATGATGTTGAAAACGTAATTGTTGACGCTTTTCTTAAAAACGTACCCCTTGAAAAGCATACTTGGCAGGAGGCCTATAATGTGGTATTAAAAAGCGCCGAAGAAATGCGAAGTTATGAATATATAAATAACGGATATTCATCTAAGAATAATAAAACGGTAAGCGGGGTAGAATATACCTGGCGGTTTAAACCTGCCGCCACTACTTTAGGCTTTGCGCTTAACGACAAAGCGGTATCTAATATGGCGGAAAAAATAGGAACTGAAGAGGAATATGAAAAGTACTTAAAGCGTTCAAAAAACTGGCTTAACGTCTGGAATAAGGATGTAAAAAGCGAGGGCTTTTCAGGCTTCCCCCAAACTAGAAACGAAGACGGTACTTTCGACCCTGATTTTGATGCTCACGGCGGTTATAACACTCATTTCTATGAGGCAACGGGTTGGGACGCTTCGTACATAAATTATAATGACCTAGACTTACTTGTTGAAACTATGGGCGGTGCTGAAATTTTTAAGGACAGACTTCTTTGGGCTTGTGAACACAGCGTAAATTATTATAACGACGACCACGGCAAAGAGGGATATTTAAACTTTACCAACGAGCCGTCTTTCCATATCCCGTGGCTCTTTTGTACCGATAGTATAAAACGCCCCGACCTTGCCGCAAAGGTAATCGACGGCGTTATCGAGCGTTTTTCTAAGCTTTATGATTATCCCGGAGATGAGGATAACGGAGGTATGGCTTCTTTTTATATTTTCCTAATGAGCGGCTTCTTTCCCTTTGCAACAACCGAAAATTATTATCTTCACGGCACAAGGATAGAGGAAATTGTTTTTTCTATGAAGGGCGGAAAGGAACTTCGCATAACGGGAGAGAACGTAGGAAAGGAAAATATATACGTTCAGTCTGCTTTCTGGCAAGGTAAAGAACTTAATGTATGCAGATTAACCCACAGTCAGATAATGGAGGGCGGAGAACTTCATTTTGTTATGGGAAACACACCGTCAGATTGGGCTACAAAATAAAAAACAGACCCCGTAAAGAAATTTCTTTACGGGGTCTGTTTTTTTATTACTTGTTAATTTTAGCAAGAATCATATTAGCGCAATCAATCTGATTAGGAATGTTACCGTTTTCGTCTCTTATACGCCAGATGTCAGGAGTGATTTCGTCAGCAACAAAAATTTTGCCGCTTTCATCATAGCCAACTTCAATTTTGAAGTCGATAAGTTTAAGATTCATAGAAGCGAGTTCTTCCTTTAATACTTCGCCAACCTTTTTAACGATGTTAATAGCCTCGTCATACTGACCGGGGAGAAGAATTCCCTTCATAAGACAAATTCTTTCGCTGATAAGGGGGTCGCCCTGCTCGTCGTCTTTGAGAGTAACCTCGGCATAAGGGGGGTCAAAAACGATGCCCTCGGGAAGTGTGAAACGGCGGCACATACTACCTGCAGTCTCGTAACGAACTATGAATTCAAGTCTTGGAACGGTAAGATTTCTAACCTTCATAAGACCTTTTTCGATATCTGAACCGAGATAATGGGTAGGGATACCGTTCTTTTCCATAAGCTCAAAGAAGTAAGCGGATACTGCAAGACCAACCTTGCCTTTACCTTCAACGCTTCCGCCTACAGTGTTTGAACCGGGGTCGAAAACTCCATTTTCTCCGGTTGCGCTGTCTTTAAAAAAAAGATGAACAATACCTGTTTCTTCGTCTAACATTACATTTTTTGTTTTGCCTTCATAAAGCTTTTTCATATTTTGAATACTCCTTTTTTCTCGCTCCTAAAAAGAGTTCGATTAGATTACTGAAATAGTATAACACAACAGTGTTGTTTTGTGCAATAAAAATTTTCGAAATCAGTCATCTTTTTTTATTATAGAATCATAAGTGTCGGGCTGACCTTTTTTGAGCCTTCTGCGTTTTTCTTCTTCGGCTTTGGGGTTATAATCCTTTAAAAAGGTTTCCCACTCTTCTTCGGTTAAATCTTCGCCGTTGTAGTTTTCATAAATGCGGTTAACCATATTAAGATATGAACGCCTGAAAATCATATCGGCTCTTATACGAATAACAGTCAGCCAACAAATAAAGAAAAGAGCTAATAATAGGGGAGCAAAGTGTCTTAGCCAAAAGGAAGCGTTAATACCTTCGTTAAACTCTGCGGTGTTCTGAGACGCCGTTATAAGAACGGGAATAGAAACGGTAGCGCTAATAAGGGTTAAAACGGCAGAAACGATTTCGGCTCTAAATCTAAGAACTATAGTGGTAACAATTAAAACTGCAGCGAATATGCCTATGGTAATAGCGCTTGTTTTTGCCTTTTCAATATCGTTATCACTTAAAATTTCAAGAGAAAGCCTTTTAATTTCGGCTATGCGGGAGAATCTGCCAAAACAGTATAAAGCAGAGGTAAGGGCAGAAAATAAAGCAAAAATAATATATAAAGCCCTTATCCATTTATAAAGCTTTCCGTCAGGCTTTGCATAAATAACTGCGCCGCGCTGTTCAGCGATTCTTACACGGTTTGCAATGTTTTCTATGTATTTCATTTTTATCACCGTTACTATTATATATTAAACTTTATTCATTGACAAGAAGAATTTATAAAGGTATAATGTGAACGGTGATTAAAATGGCGAAAATAAACATCGTTATGGTTGAACCTGAAATACCTCAAAATACGGGGAATGTAGCCCGAACCTGCGCTGCAACGGGCGCGTCATTGCATCTTGTAGGCCCTATGGGATTTACTATAGATGATAAAAAGCTTAAAAGAGCAGGACTCGATTATTGGCAGTATTTAGATATACATTATTATGAGAATCTGAATGAATTTTTCGCTAAAAATCCTAAGGGTGAATTCGTTTATTTTACGACCAAGGCTCAAAGTACCTATAGCGGTCGCTCATATAGTGATAACTGTTATCTTATGTTCGGCAAGGAAACTAAGGGGTTAAGCGAAGAACTGCTTATTAAAAACCCTGAAAGATGTGTTCGAATTCCTATGGCTTATGATATACGAAGTCTTAATCTTTCAAATGCCGTTGCTATCGGTGTTTATGAAGTTTTGAGGCAGTGGGACTATCCTGCTCTTGAGGGAAATGGTCAACTTCATAATTATAAATGGGAAGAGATTTTATAAATGTCAAAGTATTTTAAAATTGAAACTAACAAACCTGCGGTAAGCTATAAATGCGGTGAGGAAATGGTTTTCACCATTACCGCAAAGGAAAATTGCAGAGATATTGAATGTAAATATATAAAATGGCAAATTACAACCGATGACGGTAAGGCTTATGACGGCTACGGCAGTATAGGTTTTGGAAAACCGCTTGTTTTAAAAACAAGTCTGTCGAAACCGGGATTTGTCAGAGTTACGTGCACACCATTAACCGATGAGAATATGAATATACCAGGTTTTGATGTTCTTGAAGCGGGCGCGGGCGCTGAAATTGAAAAGCTAAGCTACTGTGATACTCTTCCTGATGACTTTACTGAGTATTGGGCAGCAATTGAAAAAATGGTTGCTGAATTCGACTGTCAGCCTATATATTTTAAAGAAATTACCGAAACCGCCAAAAAAGGCTTTAAAGTGTACGAGGTTCATGTAAGCACACCGGTAGGAAGACCCGCAACCGGTTTTATAACCGTTCCTGATAAAGAAGGCACTTTTCCTATGGTTGTGGAATTCCGTGGATATTCTTTGGTAGGTGCTACACCTATGTATCGAGACGGAGCTATTAAAGGCTGCTTTAGCGCCCACGGTATAGAAGCTTTAAACCAAGTAGAATCTTATATGAAATACGGGGGAGAACTTACGGATTATGGCTTTAACGAAAAGGAAAATGAAAGCAATATGACTACCTATTGGCGCGATATGATGATTAGAAATCTCTGCGCCGCAAAATATATGAAAACTCTGCCTCAGTGGAATAAAAAGCAGTTCATTGCTCGTGGCGGAAGTCAGGGTGCTCTTCAGGCAACTACCGTTGCGGCTCACGATAAGGATGTAACCTTCCTTGACATTCTCGTTCCGTGGTTTTGTAATCTTAATGCCGAAAGTAAGGGATTTATGGCGGGGTGGCGGCCGAGATTTAAAGAAGGACTTCGCTACTTTGATACCGTAGCTCAGGCGATGTTTGTTAAATGCCCTGTTAATATTGAGGCAAGACTTGGGGATTATGTATGTCCTCCATCGACTACCGTTACTCTTTATAACACCTTTAAATGTCAAAAACGCCTTGAACTTATTCAGGCGGGTACCCACCCGTATAATCCTCCCGAAAGAGAAATTTTTGTGCGCCTATCCGACGGCGAGAAACCTATAACCGAGGTTAAAAAAGGTAAATACCGTCACTTTAAGGGAAATGAATATGAGGTTATCGACACAGGCTTTGACAGCGAAAATATGGAAGAAGTTGTTATATATAAAGCCCTCTACGGCGATAATAAAATATGGGTAAGACCAAAGCATATGTTCCTTGAAAATACGTGGTATAAGGGAGAATATGTTAAACGTTTTACTTATATCGGTTAACTGCACAATTTTATATTAAAATATACAGTATAAATTGTTATATTTTTGTCAAATTAGCGGTTGAAAAAATTTATAAAAAGTGGTAAAATAACAAGGTAGAATAAATTATCTTGAAAGGAAGTCAAGTCAAATGAACGCATTAAACAAAAAAACAGTTGATGACATTAACGTAAAAGGTCAAAAGGTTCTCGTTCGTTGTGATTTTAACGTTCCGCTTAAGAACGGCGTTATCACCGACGAAAACCGTATCAATGCCGCATTACCTACTATTCAGAAATTAATTAATGACGGCGGTCAGGTTATCCTTTGCTCTCACCTCGGTAAACCGAAGGGCGAACCCAAGCCTGAACTCAGCCTTGCTCCCGTTGCTGAAGCTCTTTCCAAGAAGCTCGGCAAAGAGGTGGTTTTTGCTGCTGATGATAACGTAGTTGGCGAAAATGCAAAAGCTGCTGTTGCCGCTATGAAAGACGGCGACGTTGTTCTTCTTCAGAATACCCGTTACAGAGTAGAAGAAACCAAAAACGGCGAAGCTTTCTCTAAAGAGCTCGGAAGCCTTGCTGATATCTTCGTAAACGACGCTTTTGGTACTGCTCACAGAGCTCATTGCTCTACCGTTGGTGTAGTTGACTACGTTAAAGAGGCTGTTGCCGGTTACCTTATCGGTAAAGAACTCAAATATCTCGGCGCTGCTGTTGAAAATCCTGTTCGTCCTTTCGTTTGCATTCTTGGTGGCGCAAAGGTTGACAGCAAACTTCCTGTTATTGAAAATCTTCTTACAAAGGCAGATACCCTTATTATCGGCGGCGGTATGTCTTATACTTTCCTTGCTGCTAAGGGTTACGGCGTTGGTACTTCTCTTATTGATGAAACCAAAATTGACTACTGCCGTGATATGATGGCTAAGGCTGAGGAAAAGGGCGTTAAAATTCTTCTTCCTATCGATTGCACCGTTACTAAGGATTTCCCCGACCCCATTGATGCTCCTGTTGAAGTAGTAAACGTTGACGCTGACAAGATTCCTGCTGATATGATGAGCCTTGATATCGGTCCTAAGACTGCCCAGCTTTATGCTGAGGCTGTAAAGGCTGCTAAGACTGTTGTTTGGAACGGACCTATGGGTGTATTTGAAAATCCCATTCTTGCCAAGGGTACTTTTGCTGTTGCAAAGGCGCTTGCTGAAACCGATGCTGTAACTGTTATCGGTGGCGGTGATTCTGCTGCTGCTGCAAACAACTTAGGCTTTGGCGACAAGATGACTCATATCTCTACCGGTGGCGGCGCTTCTCTTGAATTCCTTGAGGGTAAAGAGCTTCCCGGTATCGCAGCAATGAACGATAAATAATTTTAAATAAACATCCCTCCTCGAAAGTGCGGAACGACACCTCTCTTATCTAATGGGAAGTCGCTTCAGCGGTGGAGGGATATTCATATTAAAAGGAGTTTTAAAAATGAATAAAGCTAAAAGAACTGCTGTTATTGCAGGTAACTGGAAAATGAATAATACTCCCGAGCAGACTACTGCTCTTATTAACGAAATGAAGCCTCTCGTTAAGGATGCTGATTGTAAAGTTGTTCTTTGCGTTCCTTTCATTGATATCCCTGCCGCTGTAAAGGCTGCTGAGGGTTCTAATATCGAAATCGGCGCTGAAAACGTCCACTTTAAAGAGAGCGGCGCTTATACCGGCGAAATTTCTGCTCAGATGTTAGTTGCCAGCGGTGTTAAGTATGTTGTTGTTGGTCACAGCGAAAGAAGACAGTACTTCGGCGAAACCGACCAGACCGTTAATCTTCGTACTCTTGCCGCTGTAAACGCGGGTCTTACCGCTATCGTTTGCGTTGGCGAAACCTTAGAGCAGAGAGAACTCGGCTATACCGAGACCCTTCTTAAGTTCCAGACTAAAATGGCACTTACCAATATTTCTGCTGAAAATCTTAAGAACATTATTATTGCTTATGAGCCTGTATGGGCTATTGGTACCGGCGTTACCGCTACTGCTGAGCAGGCTGATGAGGGTAACGGCTTTGTTCGTGAGGCTATTGCTGAGGTTTACGGTAAAGAGGTTGCCGAAACCGTTACTATTCAGTACGGCGGTTCTATGAACGCTAAAAATGCTGACGAGCTTGTTGACAAGGTTAATGTTGACGGCGGTCTTATCGGCGGTGCTTCTTTAAAGGCTGAAGATTTTGCTGTTATCGTTAAAGCTGCAAGTAAATAATCAAAGGTGAAATTTTTATGAAAAAACCTGTTGTTTTATGTATAATGGACGGTTTCGGTATCAGAGAAACTAAAGATGGTAACGCTATCGAGTTTGCTCATACCGAAAACCTCTCTAAACTTTTCAAAGAAAATCCTTTTACCACCATTGGTGCTTCGGGTCTTGACGTTGGTCTGCCTGACGGTCAGATGGGTAACAGCGAAGTTGGTCACACCAATATCGGTGCCGGCAGAGTTGTTTATCAGATGCTTGTCAAAATTTCAAAATCAATAAAAGACGGTAAGTTTTTTGAAATTGAGGCTATGAAAAATGCTATGGAGAATTGCGTAAAGAACGGTAGCGCCCTTCATATGATAGGTCTGCTTTCGGACGGCGGTGTTCACAGTCATATTGAACATCTTTACGGAATTCTTGAAATGGCAAAAAAATATTCTCTTAAAAAGGTATATGTTCACTGTCTTTTAGATGGCAGAGACGTTTCTACAACCTCAGGCGCAGGCTTTATCAGAGACCTTGAGGCAAAAATGGCTGAACTTGGTGTTGGTAAGGTTGCTTCTGTTATGGGCAGATACTACGCTATGGACAGAGATTTTGCTTGGGACAGAGTAGAAAAAGCCTATGCTGCTATGGTTTACGGAGAGGGCCTTTTTGCAGATGACGCCGCAAAGGCTGTAGAGGAATCTTATAAAAACGATGTAACCGATGAATTTATCATACCTACAGTTATCGATAAAGCTGGCATGATTAGGGAGGGGGACAGCGTTGTTTCTTTCAACTTCCGCCCCGACAGAGCAAGACAGTTTACCCGTGCTTTTGTTGATGAAGCTTTTGACGGCTTTGAGAGAAAACTTGGCTATATGCCCCTTACCTACGTTTGTATGACTCAGTATGACGAAACAATGCCTAACGTAAGTGTTGCATTTCCACCCGAAGAACTTAAAATGACCTTCGGTGAATATCTTGCAAGTAAGAAAATGACTCAGCTTCGTATTGCCGAAACTCAGAAGTATGCTCACGTAACCTTCTTCTTTAACGGCGGTGAGGAAAAGACCTTCGAGGGTGAAGACAGAATTCTTATTCAGTCTCCAGATGTTCCTACCTTTGACCTTATGCCCGAAATGAGCGCATATCCCGTTTGCGACGCTGTTTGCGAACAGATTTTATCAGGTAAATACGACGTAGTTATCCTTAACTTTGCTAACTGTGATATGGTTGGACATACCGGTATATTTGATGCCGCTGTAAAGGCTGTTGAGGCTGTTGACACCTGCGTTGGCAGAGTGGTAAAGGCTACTCGTGAAATGGGCGGTGTTGTGTTTATCACTGCTGACCACGGAAATGCCGACTGTATGGTTGGAGAAGACGGAAATCCCTTTACTCCCCATACTACAAACCCAGTACCGTTCTGTGTTGTAGGTTATGACTGTAAGCTTAAAGAGGGCGGCAGACTTGCCGATATAGTTCCCTCTATGCTTACCGTTTTGGGTCTGGAAAAACCTGCTGAAATGGACGGCGAAAGCCTTATTATAAAATAATAAAAAGCAAAAACAAAATATCACGCCGACGACAGTCGGCATATCACTATACGCGCGAAAAGAAAGAGAAAAATCGTTATAAAAAACGATTTTTCTCTTTTTTGTTGTGTAATGAAAACAACCCCCTTGTGCAAAACTGCACAAAGGGGTTAAAACTTATTCAGTTACTTCCGGTTCGTTTTTAACACTGCTGTAGTAAATTTTAATGGTAGAGTCGGGGCTTACCGTACTGCCGATAGCAGGGTCGGTTTTAACTACACAGTGGTAATCAACCTCGCTGTCTTCTATTTCATAGAAGGTTATATTGTGATATAGGAATCCTTTTTTGAAAAGCTCAACGATAGTTTCCTGCTCATTTTTACCGCGAAGGTCGGGGATTGTAATGGTTTCGGGACCAAGGCTTACGGTAAGATAAATTGTGGTATCGCGTTTAATTTCACTACCAGCCTTTATGTCCTGACCTACTACAATACCGGCGCCCTTAGAGGCATACTTTTTGCCGAGGATTTCATATTTGAAATCGGGATACTGATTGCAGATTTCCTCAAAGGTTAAATTCATATTTGAGAAATCAGGAACGGTAAGAAGCTTTTCGCCGCTGTCAACGATAATTGAAGAGGAATTATCGGGCATAGACGGATTATCAGAGCCTGTACTTTTGCCGGGGCTTTTTGCAAAGGGCTTTCCGATAATAAGCCACAAAATAAGGGCAAGAAATAGGAAAATACCTGCGGTAATAGCGGCGGCTAAGAGGGCGTATTTTTTAGCAGAAGCATCAGCTTTTACTGTATTTTGGTTATTAGCATCGGGTTTGTCACTGACCTTCTTAGCTGTTACAGCCACTTCATTAGATACAAAACTGGCGGTACTGTCAGCGGCAGGAGCAATATCAAACTTAAAGTCAGACATAGTTTTTGTTCTGTTTTCAAAAACTATCTGTAACGCGTTTGCTAAGGCTACAAGAACAGGCTGTGGCAAGGATTCGGCAATCTTTGCGGGAATAGACATTTTATCGTCGGTAATACGCTCATTTGCTTCGGGAAGGGTAGAACCCATTAAAACTCGGAAAAGGGTTGAAGCAAAGCCGTAAACATCGGTGGCTTCGGAAAGAGTAGCTTCGGTGTCACCATACTGTTCAACAGCGGCATAACCTGGAAAAAGCTGTGAGTTAATAGGACTGTTTGATTTTCTTAATTGTAAAGTGGCAAAACCGGTAAGACGAAGCTTTCCGTCTCTGCCTATTATAATAGTTTCGGGAGAAATACCGCAGTGAATAATTCCGTTTCTATGTAAAGAAATAAGGGCGGAAATGAGGGGCATAAACAAAGGACGCGCCTGCTCCCAGGAAAGAGTGCCGCCGTTTCTAAGTAAAAATTCACGTAAGGTAATTCCTGAAACACATTTGGTTATAATATAAGCAGTACTGTTACATTCAATAACGTCTAAAACTTCTGGTACTGCCGCAAGGCTTACACCCTGAAGGGATTTACCCAGCTCTATAAAATCAAGTAAAGCAGTATTATAGGAATATTCGTTACCATCAGTCATACCAACGGATAGGTCGCTGTTTCTTTTTGCAAGAGGCACAGGGAAGAATTCGCGGATATTGATAATAGCGTTTTCGTCATTATCCCAGCCGATGTATGTAACACCCTCGCCGTTAGATTCAATAACCTTGCCGATAAAGTACCGTCCGTGGATACGGGTTTTGATAGGTAAAGTTCCGTCGGGATTAGGCGTACCTGCAACATAGCCGCAGATGGGACAGGTGTCCTCACCGCCGTTGTCATTCATACAACCCATACAAAGTTTTTCGAAAGTAAGCATAAAAGGTATCCTTTCTAAAATAGTTCTTTTTATATTATATCATATATGTCAAGAGGTTATTTTTCAAGAGGAATAAACTTCTTAAAAACACAAGAATGCTTAGGGGTAATCATACGGTCCTCGTGAAGTGAACCGAAATACCAATGGCGGTAATTTGCCAGTCGGCTGATTCTGTCAAAATAACCGTTTAACTTATTTACTCTGTCGGTTTCGCCACGTCGTAACAGCATAGCGCTCTTAACGGGGGCAGGAGGCTCATGGGTAAGAATAAAGTCAACGGTTCTGCCTGCTTCATCAAGGGTTTTAGCGCCCTCGGTCATTTCGGAAGGGGTAGGATTTTCCTGACGCCACCAGTTGCCCTGTTCAACCCTCATATCCTTATCTAAACTTTCTCCTCCGCCAAAGGCAAAAATGGACATACCCTCAATATTATATATCTGACCACGGCATAGGTGGTAAAGATTATCGCCGATTCTGTGCACCAGACCGCCTTTCCATACGGTCTGACGGCATTTGTATATTAAATCAAAGTTATCGTGAGTTCCGTCTAAAAAAGCAACGGTATATTTGCGGGTAGAAAGATATTTAATAACCTCTTTTTCCTCTTTAGAGCCATCCCAAATAAAGCCGAAATCTCCGCAGATTAGAAGGGTGTCTCCAGATTTAAGCTTACTGAAGTTGCGGTCAAAAAGACGGTCAATGTCGCCGTGCAAATCTCCGGTTACATATACCACAGAACTCACCTCCCTGAAATTTTACAAAATTTTTCAAATATCTTTTATTTTTACAAAAAGTATAGTATAATCGTATTATACTACATTTATGGAGATTTTTCTATGAAAAAAAGAATTTTTTCTTTATTTTTAATAATTTGTTTACTTCTATCACCTGTAATCAGCGTAAATGCCTATGAAATTACCACCTTTGAGGTGCCTTGTCAGGCGGCGGCTCTTTATAGTATTGATACTAAAGAGATTATTTACAGTAAGAATCTTGACCAAAAGGTTTATCCCGCTTCAATGGTACAGCTTATGGCGGCGGTGGTAGTTCTTGAAAATTGTACCGACCTTGAAAATACCGAGGTTGAGATGACGCAGTCAGCATATAATAATATACTGGGTACGGGCGCTGCCGTTATGCATCTTAAGGTAGGCGAAAAGCTAAAATGTAAGGATGCTTTAGCCGCTATGCTTATTTCTTCGGCTGGAGATGCTATCTACGCTATATGCGAAAAGTTCGGCGGTAGTATTGAGGGCTTTGTTGATATGATGAACAAAAAGGCCGGTGAGCTTGGTCTCAGCGGAACACATTATACAAACCCAATCGGTCTTCACGATGCGGAAAATTATACTACAGTAAGGGATATTATTAAGCTTGCCGAATATGCTATAAATAAATATCCGATTTTCTCAGAACTTACCGGTAAATCAAGATATTCGGTTGAACCTACAAATATGAGTGATAAAAGAACCTTGGTTACTACTAATTTAATGGTAGATTCAAGCACGAATTATTTTTATTCCTACTGTACCGGAACTAAAACCGGTTTTACCGATGAGGCGGGCAGATGCCTTACCGCAACGGCACAGTATAAGGGGTATAAATACCTTGCGGTGCTTATGAACTGTCCTTCGGTTGACGGAAAGCGTTCTGAGTTTATTACCGCCAAGGAAATGTTTAGATGGGTGTTTAATAATTTTGAATATAAGGCGGTGCTTGATACTACCGTTCCGGTTGCCGAAATAAAGGTAAGGCTTTCCATGGATTATGATTATGTTTCCCTTTATCCCGAAAGTCAGTTGACCTCTATTTTGCCTAAAGATGCCGACAGTTCTACCGTAATAGTAAGGCCGAAACTTGATAAGGAATCGGTAAAAGCTCCTATTAAGAGAGGAGATGTCTTGGGAACGGCAGAGGTGGTTTATGCCGAAACCGTAATCGGTACCGTAAATCTTGTTGCGGGTAACGATATAAACAGCAACGGCTTGCTTGTGTTTTTTGATTTCTTCAGAATAATATTTACTTCCCTTGCTTTTAAAATTATTTTAGGTCTTTTAATAGTTGCCGCCCTGCTATTTGCGGGATATGTATATGCAGTTAATTTTGCGGGTAAGAAAAAAGTTAGAAAGGTAAAGTATATTCCTTATGACGAAGAAAAAGAGCGTCTTCAGGCTGAAAAGCGTAAGAAACAGCGCGAAAAGGACGGGCGCCCCGAACTTAAATTCTATGACGATGAAAGGTTTTGATAGAAAATGAAAAAACCAACAAAAATTTTACTCAAAATTATATTAAGCGCTATTGTGATTTTTTTGGGTTTCTGGTTTATACTTCCTCCGATTAATCTAAGAAGTCCCGCTTTTTATTCCTTTTTGGTGTTCTGTATAGTTGCCATAACCGTAATTTCGGCTTTTTCCGATTTTATTGCTATAATAAAGCCTCAAAAGGTAAGTTATGATACCGATAATTTTTTCGAAAAAATCAAGAAAATTATCAAAAATCTTGCCTTGCCTGTAAAAATTGTCTTGGCATGTATAATAGTGTCAATACTATTTAGCGTTATAGGCGGAATTGTCGGCGCTGAAATTTTCAATGCTTCCCGCTATAACAAACTTATAACCCTTGAGGATGGAGATTTTTCCAGTGATGTAAGCGAAATCAGCCGAGAGCAGATACCCGTTGTTGACCGCGATACCGCTTCAAGACTTGGACAGAGAAAACTTGGCGAAATGTCTGACCTTGTATCTCAGTTTGAAATAGAAGAACTTTATACTCAGATAAATTATAACGGTAAGCCTGTGAGGGTAACTCCGCTTCGCTACGGCGATATTATTAAATGGCTTAATAATCAGAAGCAGGGTGTTCCTGCATATATTACCGTTGATATGACAACTCAAGAAACAGAGCTTGTCCGTCTTAATGAGGGCATAAAATATTCAGACAGCGAATATTTTATGCGTAATTTAACCCGAAAACTACGTTTTGAGTATCCTACTAAAATTTTTGGAAATATATCCTTTGAAATAGACGATGAGGGAACACCCTATTGGGTTGCCTCTACGATTGAATATAAAATAGGTATTTTCAGCGGTGAAGATATCGGAGGTGCCGTACTCTTTAATGCTCAGACAGGCGAAAGTAAATATTACGATATTTCTGAAATACCTACATGGGTAGACCAGGTTTACGATTCTGATTTGGTGCTTTCACAGCTTATTTATAACGGTAAGTACCGTTCAGGTTGGCTTAACTCTATATTCGGACAGAAAGGCGTGCTACAGCCTACCGACGGATATAATTATCTTGCCATAAACGATGACGTATGGCTTTATACCGGTATAACTTCGGTTACAAGCGATGAATCAAACGTAGGATTCGTCCTGACTAATTTAAGAACCAAGCAGACTAAATATTACGCCGTTCCAGGGGCTGAGGAATATTCGGCGATGAGCTCAGCTCAGGGTCAGGTACAGCATTTAGGCTATAAGGCAACCTTTCCATTGCTTTTAAATGTTGCCGAGCGTCCAAGTTATTTTATGGCACTTAAGGATTCGGCAGGACTTGTTAAGATGTATGCCTTTGTTGACGTTCAGCAGTATCAGATAGTAGGTACCGGTAACACCGTAGAGGAAAGCAGAGCCGATTATCTTGCTAAGCTTAAAAATCAGGACTTCAGCGTCAGCGATAATAAGGCTGAAAGTATAGAGGGTGTTGTGCAGGAGATAAGCAGTGCCGTGGTTGAATCAAACACCTGCTACTATATAAAGCTTATTGACAATGATAATATATTTATCGTCAGCGTAAAGATGAATGACAATCTGCCGTTCTTAAAGGTAGGGGACACAGTTAATGTAACCTATACAGGAATGGGCGAAAATATTAACGTATCAAAAATAGAGATAAAATAAATAAATTATAAAAAAAGCAACATACTATTTCAGGGTGAATTAATTGATACTGATAAATGTTGCATCGGCGGCGGTTCCGGCAATAATAGCTATTGCTGTCCGCCGTCTTCTTTTTGCAGACGAGGAATTTAAAAGACGGGTACTTAACGCCGTTTGTATTATTCTGTTGTTTTTTAATCTTGCAAGATACGCCTTTAATTCTATAGAACAAAATAGAATAAAAATACCTGTTGAATTTTCAGCGGTAACCTATTTTGTGCTTCCTATAATCGTTCTTTTAAAGCTTGATGAAATGCGACCATGGGGTGCATATTCGGGAATTTTAGCAGGAGGCTTCTATTTCCTTAACGGTATACTTCACGGGAATTTTATGTATGCAGATTATAAGATACAGTCTATAGTAATTTCTATGCTGTGCCACGGTGCATTGCTTTTTTGCGGACTTTTGCTAATAAGCGAAAAACGTTATTCTCAGTATGCGGGGTGGATTATTACGGGAGGGCTTGTTTTCTCCGGAATAAGAACAATTCTGCTTAAAGAATGGTTCAGCGGGGGAAGGGGTATTTTTATATACGAGCTTATTTTCGCTTATATTCCCTCAAAGTATTTAGGAAAAGAAATTATTCCTTTTTACTATCTTGTTTTGTTTTTCCTTTTAGCTGTTTCAATAAGAATATTTTTTATTTTTAATTCTAAAACGGCAAAAAAATAACTGTCAATCAGAGAAGATTGACAGTTTATTTTTTTATAACGAAAACCACACGCTAAGCGTGTGGTTCCAAAGAGGCTTTTGCCGATGAGTAATCCCGCCGCAGCGGTA
>SVQC01000020.1 GCA_015065585.1 Oscillospiraceae bacterium | reverse complement strand
CGTTAAGTTAATTCTAAAACAAAGGCAAAAGTTTTCGATGGAACGCCGTGTGCGGTGAAAGTCGCACGCACGGTGTGGACCGGGGGAAAAGCCGGATGAATTAGGTTAAAAATTCCACTTAAAAAGCGAGTACTTAGCAAGCACTCGCCTCAGTTGGAATGTGAGAATTATATAGCAAGTTTTTCAACTGCTTCATCAAGAGTAGATACAAAGAAAACATCGCTACCCTTGTTACTTTCATAAATGAAATCATGCAAAGGTTTACTGGTATAGCGGGAATAATCGCCGTAAATGGCAATACGACCACCGTAATTGATGTATTTTTGAAGCATCTCACCAGCAAATCCAGAACTGAGAATAAAGAAATTATCGGAAATCAAGGATTTACTGATTGCAATATTCTTTGTTCCAATCTCATACTTTGCACTCATAAGCAAGTCAAGAGCAGAGGAAGTATCTGTTATAACCTTATCCTCGCTGTGTACCACGGCGCAGATAACATTATTTCTCACAACTTTTTCAATAGTCAAAATCATCCCTCCTTCTGATAGATTTACACTATATTATAGCATAAATCGCTAGAAATATCAAGGGATTTGACAAGAATAGGACAACCTAACTTAATTCCAAGGTTTACCTATCGGTATAGTTATATGTTGCCGTTGCCTTAACAAAAACAGAGACCGGCGTCACGGGCAATACCATACTTGATAAAAATCAAGCATCGACAAGCCTGATACCAGTCTCCAATATTAGTTTACACGATTTGTTTGAAAATATCAACCCCAAAGATGCAGATTTCTTAAAATATGTTCCTGATGGCTTTTTAAACAAAGAACAGAAACAGGCAAAAGAAAGAGCTTTGGAGGAAGAACGTGTTAAATACGGAAAGAAAAATACTGATGTAACGCCTTCTGAGGAAGGCTACACCTCATCCACCGCAAGCGGTCCCCCTTCTCCTCAAGGCGAAGGCGCTGATATAGAAATTTCGGAAGCGGATAGGAAGAAACAGGCTGAAAGGCGGGAAAAGGTAAAAAGTCTTTGTGATTTATTTGGCTTATCTCTTGAATGGGATGAAAGCATAAAAAGAGGTAAATATAATCCTAATACCAGGACTGTATTTATTAACCCGAATCTGACCCTTACCGAAATGTATATTGAGGTATTAAAGCACGAATTCACCCATGACCTTGAGAACAGAAGGCTTTACAAGGGCTTTAAGGAGTTTCTTTTCGGTAAGAGTAAAAACTTCAGAGATTATTGTGAAACCGTTCTTAAAAACGATTACGGTGAAGAGCTTAAGGGAGATAAAGCAATTAAGCGACTAACTCAGCTTAAATACAGAGATTATATGAACTCCGATGAACTTAATGAAAAAGAAAAAACCGACTTCGATAATGAAGCGGCAGAGCGTGAGATTGTTGCGGATTTCGTTGCTGAGCGTTTGCTTGGTGGAAAAGGTACTGACGGTAATTTTGAGCAGGAAGCTTATGAAACTTTGAAGGAATTATCAGAATATCACCGAAGCGGTTTTCAGAGATTCGTTGACTGGATAAGAGAGCTTATAAATAAAATTAAAGATCAGCCCACCTTTAAGGATATGGCTGACGAGCTTGAATATTTGAATAAACAAATTGCTAAGGTGTATGATTCAAAGATAAGCACAAATAAAACTACTCATGTCGGTGATAAACATTATATTGCATATGACAGCAAAGGTAATAAGTACTGGAAAATAGAAACTGAAAAAGATATTTTTAAAGGACTAAAAACAACTGAAGAATTAAAAAAAGCTGCTTATAAATATATTATTGGTATGCGAGATAATAATGTTGTAGTTGATGCCATCGATGGTAAAAAAATGTCTTTTTTGCGTGTAAGTGCTGAAGAATTCACCAAAAGCAACGAAAGTCAAGAACTTAAACAAACTAATCCAATGTTGTTTGCACAAAAAATGCGTTTGATACCAAGTATTGACGACTTAGCAGCAAACGCAAATATTAATTGGACAAGTCCTGATTTAAAAAACCATAAATTATTTAAAGAAAAAGGGTTTGAGAATTTCAGGGGTAGAGTAGGCATAGATAATGTTATAT
The DNA here is from genome assembly GCA_015065585.1 of Oscillospiraceae bacterium. Taxonomy (GTDB): domain Bacteria; phylum Bacillota; class Clostridia; order Oscillospirales; family Acutalibacteraceae; genus SIG607. The sequence goes on along the minus strand of SVQC01000020.1, from coordinate 24,269 downwards.
TTAATTTTGTGATACGTGCAGGAAAAACAAAATTTGGTGATATTTTTTATGACATAAATTTAGAGGTTGACCACCACCTACCTCACACCAAAGATGGTGCTTCAGGCATAAACAGGTCAACCTCTAAAGATAGTGTACGCAATAATTCAGAAAAAGTCAAGGAAAATTCTGATAGTACCGGGTCACATTCGATAGCGGTTCCGTTCAGTGAAGAATTCAAAGCCGAGAAACGTAAAAAGTACGCTGAAGGCCTTGTAAAGAAATACGGTGGCGATATAAACGGTGCCGAGCTTGAGAATTATCTTAAGGAAATAAGTATAGCGGCAGAGGAAAATAGTTACTCTGAAGCATTTAAAATTGCACGTGAAATGGCGCAGTATATTTCTATTAACGGGGCAAAATCAATAGGAAAAACCGTTCCAAAAAATAAAATTAAAGAAATTTCAAACAATTTCTTTACCCAAAACAGGGTTATCAAAAACAGAACACAGCTTGAAGATAAATTATCCAAGGCTTTAGACCTTATTATGCAAAGTAAAACTTTTTATCGATATCATGAATACAATTGTGGATATTACAAGACTTATAATAAATCCTACGCCACCACCGAATGTTAAATCCAGTGTAGTGCTTAAATTAGATATTACGGGTGTGGCTATAGGAAAAATAGAAAAACTTATTTTTAATAATAAAACCGATATAAATGCTGCCAAAATCCGAAAAATTATAATTTTCAAATAAGAAGGTTTTATGTTAACGGCGTTATTTATAACTTGCATTATTACACACAAACCACTAAACGATACAGCGGCACATATTATATAGATATTATTGCTCTTCAAAGCACCTCCAGTTACTTCAATAATACAGCCCACAATAGTGCTTATCTTTGCAGGTAAATATAGCGAAACGACCGAGTTTAAAGAATACAAAAGTATTAAAAATAAGCATATATTCATTACGCAACGAGCAGTTTCTTTTACTGATAAAAATATGTTATCTTTGAATTTTATTGGTATGAGAATATTATTTTGAGTTTTAATTTTAAAACCGCTCAAAATCAAAAATAGCAGCAAATTAGATATTATCATAATAATATAAAGACGCACGCCAATTTTGTTACTGCCAAGTTTTTGAATGCCTATTACAGTAATAACAAAAGGTGGTCCTGCGCATATCATTGTCGGCAAAATTTTTTCAGCATCTTTTTGACTGATAATTTCGTTTTCCACAGCTACTGACAAAAGTTTAGCACCAACGGGATAACCGGCGATTTGAGAAAGTGCAAACATTATGAGTACGGCAAATCTGTTTCCAAAAGATGTAATTGCACCTGACCGTATTATTACGGTTATTAAAAAAGTGACGGTATATAGCGAGGGAATAATACTATTTATGCAAATAAAAATCGCTTCTACGACAGCATTTTTTATTACCTCACTTTTGAAAATACAGATTATTGAAAGAATAGAAAAAATTAATATAAGCGCATTATTTTTAGCGTTATTCATACCCTTCACCCATATAATTTATATGAATTATATAAGGTTTTTTTTCATAATATTTAAAAAAAGATATAAAAAGGGGAATGGTAATGAGAAATAAAGTATATGATACATTTGATACCGACAGCATTTCATCTACAAGAATTGAACTTTTTGACAGAAAAAAAGTAATTGTAGAAGGATGCTACGGTATTAAAGAATATAGCGACGATATTATACAGATAAATTTACCGAGAGGTTCTTTGATAATAGTTGGCGAAAGACTTGAAATTGTTATTCTTACTGGTCACGAAATTACAATTGGCGGTAATATAATATCTCTTGAATTTGAGGGCAACGTTTTATGATAAGTCTCAACGGTTTAGCATATTATTTGCTTGGTACAGTAAGAATTTCAATTTCTGGAGATTATTGTGAAAGATTTTTAAACGTTTTAGCTGCTAACTCGGTAACATTTAATAAAATAAAAAAACGAAAAGATAATTTCGAACTAACATTACTTAAAAAAGATTTTTTTAAGCTCAGAGAACTAAGAAAAAATACGAATGTAAAAATTAAAATTATCAATAAAAATGGTTTGCCATTTTTATTGCGCAAATATAAGTTCAGATATGGTATGTTGACTGGATTCATATTATTTTGGACAGTTTTATTATTTATGTCATCTAGATTATGGGTTATTGAGATAAACGGTAATGAAATAGTAAGTGATAATGAGGTTTACAGCGCTGTAGAAAAATTAGGAATAAAAGAAGGAATGTCTATGAATAAAATAGATACCGATATTTTAAAGCTTGATTTTATACTTTCGGGTGAAAATATTGCCTGGTCATCTTTTAACAAACAAGGTTGCGTTTTACAGGTTAACTTAACTGAATTCGCAAAAAAAGATACCGATGTTGAACCCTGTAATCTTATAGCAGAATATGATGCGATTATCAAAAAAATTGATGTTCAGAGCGGTATGCTTAATGTAAAAATAGGTGATACCGTTCAAAAAGGACAACTGCTTGTGTCAGGTATTGTAAGTTACGGTGATTTTAATCGTTTTGTTGTTTCTAAAGGTAAAATTTTAGCCGAAGTTTCGATTAATCTAAAAGAAGAAATTTCGAAAAATTATAGAGAAAATATTCTTATTAAAAATACCACAAACAGATACTCTATTGAAATTTTTGGTTTGAATTTACCGCTTTATCTTGGAAAACTGGACGGTAACTATATAATCACAAGAAAGAGCGATTATCTGAAATTGTTTGGTGGAAAACTACCTATAGTTTTACATAAAAAAGAATATTGTAAAATACAAACTATAGAGCGGCAAATTACCGAAAATGAAGCGATAAATATAATTAAAGAAAACATAAAAAATAAATATATGCCTCTAGACAGCAATGCAATTATTTACAGTGAAGAGAATATAATTGATGGGCAAGATAAATATATATATACCGCTTCAATTAAATTTGTAAAAGATATTACCGTTAAGGAAAAAATTATAATTTCGGCGGAAAAATAAGCAAAATTATGTAGAAATTGTACTGATAATATGGTATAATGTCTATATAATTTTATGTAAGGAGAATATTACTTGTTTATAAAAACAATGGATATTGAATGTGTTGAAGATTTAGTAAGTCTTTTCGGCGATTTAGATACGAATATAAAATACATTAACAAAGCCTTTTCTGTTCATATTACTCAGCATGGCAGTACGCTTAGCTTTAGTGGTGAACCGGAAAATGTTATGGCAGCACAGCGTCTTGTTAACACCTTACTTGTTATGATTTCAAAAGGTGAGGAAATAACCGACCAAAGCCTTGATTATGCGATTTCTCTTGTTAAAGAAAATAAAGAGGAATGTATACAAAGGATTATTGATTCTGACTGTATTTGCGTAACCTCTCGCGGTAAACCTATCAAATCAAAGACTGTTGGTCAAGCCAGATATATAAATGCTATTAAAAATAACACTATTACCATCGGCGTCGGACCCGCAGGTACTGGTAAGACTTATCTTGCCGTTGCAATGGCAGTAAAGGCTTTCAGAAATCATGAAATAAGCAAAATTATCCTTACAAGACCTGCAGTAGAAGCTGGGGAGAAGCTAGGATTTTTGCCTGGTGACCTTCAGCAAAAAGTAGACCCCTATTTAAGACCTCTTTATGATGGCCTTTTTGATATGATGGGTCCTGAAAACTTTCAAAAATGTCAGGAACGCGGTGAAATTGAAGTAGTGCCCTTAGCCTATATGCGAGGCAGAACTTTAGAGGATAGTTTTATTATTCTTGACGAAGCGCAAAATACCACAACCGAACAAATGAAAATGTTTTTAACTCGTTTAGGCTTTAATTCAAGAGCTATTGTTACGGGTGATATAACTCAAACCGACCTACCTGACGGTAAAAAATCAGGTTTAAAAGAAGCTATAAAAATCTTAAAAAATATTGATGATATTGCTATAATTAAACTTAGCGACAAAGATGTTGTAAGACACAGATTGGTGCAAAAAATCATCAATGCTTACGAAAAGTATGAAGAAAAGAGGAAAAATAATGAAAAGCGTTAAGGTAAACATCTTCGACAAACAAAAAAATTGTAAACTACCAACCGGCACACGTTTACTTATACGCCGCGCTTGTAATGCAACCTTAATTTATGAAAATTTTCTTGAGGCTGCGGAAATTGATGTAACTTTAGTTAATGATGAGCAAATAAGAGAACTTAACAAATTGCACAGAAACATTAATTCCTCAACCGACGTTTTATCCTTTCCGCTTGGTGAAAACGGACGATACGATATCAATCATGAAACTGGTGCATATATGTTGGGAGATATCGTTATTTCTGTTGAACACGCTTTTGCTCAAGCTGAGCTTTACGGACATACTATTCAAAGAGAAATTGCTTTTTTAACCGTTCATTCTATGTTACATCTTTTAGGTTATGACCATGTAAACGGCGGACTTGAAGAAGCAACTATGTTTGAAAAACAAGAAGAAATACTTAAAGAACTTGGTCATGCAATTGTTAAATAGGAGTATTTATGGATAATAATCAAAAATCTGCTTTTATTGCCGTGCTTGGTCGTGCTAATGTAGGAAAATCTTCAATAACCAATGCAGTTATAGGTCATAAGGTTGCTATTGTCTCGGACAAGCCACAGACAACCAGAACTCGTATTATGGGCGTATTGACAAGATATGAAAATCAGCTTGTTTTTGTCGATACTCCCGGCTTCCACAGGCCTCATAACCTTCTTGGTGAGCAAATGATTAAGGCAGTTGGCAACGGTATGAATGATGTTGACGCAGCGGTTCTTGTTGTTGATGCCGCACCAAAATTCAATCTTCAAAACGAAATACCCGCCGCAGAGCAAGTACTTATTGAAGAACTTAAAAAACATAATCTAAAAACTATTTTGGCTATTAATAAAATTGACCTCATAAAAAACAAAGAGGAAATTTTTTCTATTATTAATTTATACAAAGACGCTTACGATTTTGAAGCGGTTATTCCTCTATCTGCAAAAACAAACGACGGCATTGATATTTTAGTAAGCGAGTGTATGAAATTCACTTTACCGTCACCACATTTCTTCAGTTGTGATGATTTTACCGACCAACCTGATAAGACAATGGTTGAAGAAATAATAAGAGAAAAACTTTTAAGAAGTTTACAAAAAGAGATACCTCATGGTATTGCAGTTATCTTAGAGCGCTTTTTTGAACGGGACGGTGCTGACGGCGAACCGATTTTAAATATTGAAGCTACAATTTACTGTGAAAAAGACTCCCATAAAGGTATCATCATCGGTAAAAACGGCACTATGCTTAAAAGCGTAGGCATAAAAGCACGTAATGAAATAGAAAAGTTTTTTAACATAAAAGCTTCTGTAAAATTATGGGTAAAGGTTAAAGAGGATTGGAGAAATAGGCAAGGCATTATTCACAGTTTTGGATTGGATTAATATTCCGCTGATATTTATTCTCTCTGTGGCAAAACTTTCTTTGAGAGGATTGATATTTATGAAAGAAAAATCAACAGTTCTATGGCAACAATTTGCTGCAACCGGCAAAATTCAGGATTATCTTGCTTACTGTAGTTTAAAGACGGGTGAAACAGATGGTAACACGCAAAGAAAAAATAACGGACGATGCCTTGGTGATAAAGGAATCGAGCGTAGGGGAGAGCGATAAGGTTCTAACGTTGTTATCGCGAAATTTAGGCCTTATCAGAGCTTTTTCTTCGGGTTCAAAAAATATTACCAATAAAAAGTTTTCCGCTTCTTCATTACTCACGTACGCTGATTTTTCTTTTGTAAAAACGGGCGATACATATAAAATCTATGAAGCGGAGCAAAAAGAAAGTTTTTTTGATGTTGGTAATGATATCGTAACTTTGACTATAGCCCAGTATTTTTGCGAGCTTGCCACTACCGTTTCTCCTGTTGAAACTCCTGCTGAAGATTATTTAAGACTATTTTTAAATTCACTTCATTTTTTGATAAAGGAGAAAAAAAATCCTGAACTTATTAAGGCAATAACTGAACTTCGTCTTGCGGTAATTGCAGGTTATATGCCGTCGCTTATTGCTTGTGACGGATGCGCTGTATATGAAGATGACATTATGTACTTTAATCTTCAAAACGGTAAATTATATTGTAGAAAATGTTTGCCATCAGATAATTTTACTGTTTCACTTGACAGTACTATTTTGAGTTCAATGAGACATATTGTATTTTCTAAATTTGAAAATGTTTATAAATTTTCTATTCCCGATAAAAAAATAAATACTTTATCACAAATAACCGAAAAATTTATCGAACTTCAAACAGAGCATAGATATAAAACCTTAGATTTTTACAGGCAAATAAAGTAGGATAACAAAATGTACAATATTAAAAGATATAGCAAAAATTTAGAACTTGACAAAATACTTAATATGCTGTCAGATTTGGCTGTTACGGATTCTGCTAAATCAGCGTCACTTTATTTAATGCCGTCAAATGACATTCATTTTGTAAAAAAACAATTAAAAGAAACTGAGGATGCATATAATCTTTTACTTAAATTTTCCGCACCGTCATTTTTAGCTAATAATAATCTGCCAACTGTGGTATCAAGAGCAAAATCCGGCGGAATATTAACTATTGCAGAACTCATTTGCGTAGTTGATGCTCTTAAAAATATTCAATCAGTAAAAAATTGGAGAAATAGCTCATCAGAAATTGAAACAAATTTGGATGAATATTTTGGTTTACTGTTTCCAAACAAATTCCTTGAAGAAAAAATTGACAAAAGCATCAAAAGTAGTGAAGAACTTTATGATAATGCTTCACCTGAGCTTAACGATATCCGAAGAAAAATAAAATCGCTTTCTTGTAATATTAAAAGTCGGTTTGAAAAAATTCTTAGAGACGGCTCTAAGGCAAAATACCTGCAAGAAGCAATTGTTACACAACGTGACGGCAGATATGTTATACCCGTAAAAGTTGAGTGCCGTTCTGAAGTTCCTGGATTAATTCACGATACTTCGTCATCGGGTGCGACGGTTTTTATTGAGCCGATGGTTATTGTTGAGCTTAATAACGAGCTCCGCGTTTTATTAACAAAGGAAAAAATTGAAATTGATAGAATCCTTGCCGAACTTTCTAATGACGTTGCCAGTTTTTCCGAGACAATTATGGCATCATATAATATTTTAAGTCAGCTTGATTTAATTTTTGCCAAGGCAAAACTTGCTTACAATATGAATGCCGTAGTTCCTAAAATCAATACAAACGGCGAAATATATTTAAAGAATGCCCGACACCCTTTAATCGACAAAAACAAAATCGTTCCTATATCTTTAGGACTTGACAACAATGTTCGTTCTTTGATTATTACAGGTCCAAATACCGGCGGTAAGACCGTAACCTTAAAAACGGTAGGTTTACTTACTTTAATGACGATGTGCGGACTTATGATACCTAGCGACGAAGGAAGTAAAATTGCAATTTTTAACAAAGTCCTGGTTGATATTGGCGATGAACAAAGCATTGAACTGTCACTGTCAACCTTCTCTTCCCATATGGTTAATATCATAAATATCGTTAATAATTCTGATAAGAACTGTCTTGTATTATTAGATGAACTTGGGGGAGGTACAGACCCGGTTGAAGGCGCTGCACTTGCTCGTTCTATACTTAAATATTTACATAATTTAGGTGTACGAACGGTAGCTACAACCCATTATTCAGAACTCAAGGCCTATGCTATTGAGACTGATGGTGTTGAAAACGCCTGCTTCGAATTTGATATAGATTCTTTAAAGCCGACCTACCGATTAATGTTAGGTGTTCCGGGAAAGTCTAATGCTTTTGCTATTGCTGAATCTCTAGGACTTACCTGCGATATAATATCTGCCGCTAAAGCCACTTTATCAGAGGAAAATTTACGTTTTGATAAAATCGCAGATGAGCTTGAAAGACTTAGAAGCGAGGCGGAAAATGAACGAAATGAAGCTTCTAAAATCCGATTAAAATTGTACGAAGAAAAAATCAAGCTTGATTCTCAGCTAAAACAAATCGAATCTGAAAAAGAAAAGATTATCGAAAGGAACAGACAGGTTTCTTCAGATATTATTGAAAAAGCAAGATATGAAACCAATCTACTTTTAAATAATCTGGAAGAAATGAAAAGAAAATTCAATCAAGAAAACTCTGCTGATATGCTTCAAAGAGCTAGACTAGCTGTAAAACAGGGTATAGCAAATATAGAGAATATTGCTGACCCTGTTAATAAGCAAAATGAAGATAATTATATCTTGCCGAGAGAACTAGTTGTTGGTGATAATATTACTGTAGTTTCCTTAAATAAAACTGCCGTTGTGTTAAAAATAGACGATAAAAATAATAAGGTTAATGTTTCTGCAGGTAATTTCAATTTATGGGTTGATTCAAATGATATAAGACTTACTAACGCTAAATCACAACAGCCGATTAAACAAGAAAGAAAAGTGTCTGTTTCATCATCGAACAAAGCTCGTATCGTATCCGGCGAAATTGATATTCGCGGAATGGCTAGCGATGAAGGAACACTTGCTCTTGACAGATACATTGATAATGCCATTATTAGTGGAACAGAAACCGTAACCGTAATACACGGAAAAGGTACAGGTGTTTTAAGAAATGCGGTTCACAGACATTTAAAAAGTCATAAAAATGTTGAAAGCTTTAGAATTGGAATGTTTGGTGAAGGTGAAAACGGTGTAACTATTGTTACGCTAAAAAAATAAAAGGCGGCGTTTGGCGTGATACCCTTAACGGAGTATCACGCCAGTTCTATTCGCCTGCGGCGAGTTATATTGCTATGCAGTGTTATTCGGCTTACGCCGAGTGATATTTGCTTCGCAAGTTTATCGGCGAATAGAATATCACTGAAGACGCAAGGCTTCAATATCACTTTCGCAAGGCGAAAATATCACGCTGACGAATGTCAGCATATCACTTTACAGACAAAAAGAAAGAGAAGACTCGTTACTCAAACGAACCTTCTCTTTTCTGTTGTTAGTGGGTTTGGGCTACTGCCCGGCTGCATTTTTACATACAAATGCGATACTGGTTCTTGGCAAGAATTGAAAAAATTTTCAAATTCTCCGCTAAGGACATCACGCGTTTCCGCCTTTTATTTTTATATTGTCAGCCCGCCATCCTGGGTAATAACCTGACCGGTAATATAGTCTGAACCCTTACCGCAAAGGAAATAAATAAGCTCTGCGACTTCAGCAGGGTCTCCCATTCTGCCAAGTGGGATTTCTTCAACAAAATCATTCAAATCATCTGCTGAAATATTGTTGTTCATTCTGGTTTCAATTAATCCGGGCGCGATACAATTAACTTGGATGCCGCTTGGTGCAACTTCTTTTGCTAAAGCTTTTGTTAATCCGATGAGAGCGGCTTTTGAAGCAGAGTAATGAACTTCACAAGCTCCGCCGGAAACGCCCCATATTGAAGAAATATTAACTATTTTTCCTGATTTATAATGTATCATATTCGGAAGCACTGCCTGTGAGCACAAAAAAGCACCTTTGAGGTTAACAGAAATCATTTTATCAAAATCGCTATCTGTTATATCTGTAAATAATTTTTGCTGAGCGATGCCAGCATTATTGACAAGTGCATCTATTTTTCCAAACTTATTTTCGGTATCGTATATCATCCGTTCAACTGAGGTCCTGTTTGTAATATCAGCATAATATGGCATCACACTATAGCCATGTGAGGAGAGGGAAGCAGCCAAAATTTTTGCAGACTCTGCAGAACGAAAATAATTCATTACAACGTTCCAACCTTTTTCTGCAAAATAAATTGCAGTAGCAGAACCTATACCTCCGGATGCACCGGTGATAATTACGGTATTACTCAAAATCAATTCCTCCTATATTCTTATATAAATCTATAAAACTATTTTAAAAGTTTTTTGACAAATTGTCAACTAATAGTATATAAATTTTAAAATACAAACTATATATAGTGTAGTTAACATAATAAGTTAACATAATATATTTTTTGAGTGTTTTTTGGGTTGACATGACGTAAAAAGTATTGTATAATCACATTACTCGGCTTTTTGTTTGAAAATATTATATGTAGATTCTTAAAATCAGGTTACATAATATTGTTTTTCAAAATAGTAATATCTTGTCCTTTAGTAACATATATTGTTATAAAAACGGAGGAGATATTATGAAAAGTTCAGGAGTAGTTCATTTAAGAAATTTCAAATTTATTTCAGTACTGCGCGATAATATAGGAATTGTTGTATTTACGCTTTTATTTACCTTAGGAGTACTGATAGGAACTTTACTTTTTAGTAGTGATTTTTTTATTGACGAAGCAAACAGTATTGTTGAAATTTTTTCAAATTTACGAAGCAGTGGCACGTATTTAAAAATATTTTCTGCTACCTTCGTATTTTCTTTTGCATTCTTGTTCGCTGTATTTCTGTTTGGTACTTCGCTTTTAGGTATTGCTTTTGTACCTTTTATAGTTGCTATACGAGGCGTATTTTCCGGATTGTTACTGTCCGGAATTTATACAAGATATGCTCTTGATGGTATAACTCTTAATATGCTTACTCTTATACCATCTACTATAATTTGTGTACTCGTTTTAATTAAAAGTGCCACCGAATCGTTAAATTTTTCTTATTCATTAGGTAAACTGGCAATTAACGAAGAAAGAAGAGCATCATCATTAAATATTAAATATGTGATTAAAAGATTTTGTCTGTATATTTTAATTACAGTAATAGGTTGTCTTTTTGAGGCACTGTTGGCTGTTGTATTCAAAAAATTCTTTGTATTGGGGTGAAAATGATGAAAGATTATGCTATTGATTTTAAAGTATACCTTGAGCACAGCAAAAAATACTCTGCTAATACTTTACAATCTTATATGCGTGATTTTTCTCAGTTCATTCAGTTTTGTAAAGAAAATAGTGTGAAAGATATCAACAAGGTAAATGAGGAATTTATAAATAAATATTTACAATTTATGATTATTTCCGGAAAATCCCACGCTACTGAAATGCGTGTTCTTGCCACACTTCGTTGTTATTTTGGATTTTTAGCGCGTTCTGGTATTATCCGTAGCAATCCAATTCTTGGCATAAAAAGCGGTAGTCATCAAAAAAAAATGCCCGAAATACTTACCGATAGAGAAATAATCGAACTTTTATCGCAACCTAATGGTGTTGATTTTAAATCATGCCGTGACAAAGCCATTCTGGAGCTTATGTATGCGACAGGTATAAAGGTTACGGAACTAGTCGATTTGAAAATTACTGACCTTAATCTTTCGATTGGCATACTGCATTTACATGATGATAAACATGAAAGAATCGTTCCTATTTATCCTGAGGCAATTAAGGTTTTAAATCATTACATAAACAATGTTCGTCCTTCAGTGGTGTACGATATAAATGAAGAACGTTTATTTACTAATATGTCAGGTCAGCCTATGTCACGACAAGGTCTATGGAAGCTTGTAAAAGGCTACGCCGCTCAGGCTAATATTGCTAAGGAAATCACGCCTCTTACTTTCCGTCATTCTTTTGCAGCGCATCTTCTTGAAAACGGTGCTGAACTTAACGATATTCAAAAAATGCTTGGTCATAGCGATATTTCTACCACAAACATTTATGCTCAAATTGTAAAGAGCAAATATACCTTAGCATACAAAAAGTACCATCCCTTAGCTAAATAAAATCTTGCTTGGACTGTAACAAAAGTTACAGTCTTTATTTTTTGTCATAATTATTTTTTTATTTCATATTCTTATACAAAGAGCTTAAATGAGCGGAGGAAAAGAATATGAATTCAAATATTTATAACGACATTGCTACCAGAACAGGCGGCGATATTTACATTGGCGTCGTAGGACCTGTGAGAACCGGCAAATCAACCTTTATAAAGCAGTTTATGAACAATCTTGTCATCCCAAATATAAAAGAAGATTTTAGCAGAGAACGTGCTAATGATGAACTTCCTCAATCATCTTCGGGCAGAACGATAATGACTACCGAGCCTAAATTTATCCCCGAAAATGCGGTAAATATATGTATTGGGGATAATGCTGACTTTAGTGTCAGATTAATAGATTGTGTTGGATATATTGTACCGAGCTCACTGGGCTATATTGAAAATGACCAACCGCGAATGGTACGAACTCCGTGGTATGACGAACCTGTGCCTTTTAATATGGCGGCAGAAATCGGAACAAAAAAGGTTATTACCGAACATTCCACGATAGGTCTTGTAATTACCACAGACGGTAGTATTAGTGATATTCCGCGTGAAGAATACGAAGAAGCTGAGAGCAGGGTAATTGCTGAACTTAAAGAAATTAATAAACCCTTCGCAGTTTTATTAAATAGTATTTATCCTGACTCTGATGAATGCCAAAAATTAAAGGAAGAACTTTTAATTAAATATCAGGTGCCGGTAATCCCTGTTAATTGTCTTGAAATTGAAATCGACAAAATCAACGAAATCTTAAAAGAAATTCTTTATGAATTTCCTGTTAATGAACTCAGAATTAATTATCCGTCATGGATAAACACATTGCCTATTGAACATTGGTTAAGAACAGAAATTTTGAAATCTATAAATGAAGAAATTAATGATGTAAATTTAATTCGAGATATAGAAAAATTAGAAAAGCTTTCTGAGAAAAATGAAAATATTTTAAGCAGTAAAATTTCAAGTATAGATTTTGGTAAAGGCAGCGCTAAAATTGAGTTAGGTATTAAACGAGAACTGTTTTATAAAATACTTAAAGAATTAACAAATATTGAAATTGATAATGATAGCGCATTAATGTCAAACATAGTTTCGCTTTCTAAAATAAGGAAAGATTATGAGAGAATCAAAAATGCCTTGGATGAAGTTGAGGCAACAGGTTACGGTATTGTAATGCCATCTATTGAGGAATTAACTTTAAAAGAGCCTGAAATAATGAAACAAGGCGGAAGATACGGCGTAAAGCTAAGAGCGTCGGCACCTTCAATACATATGATGAAGGCAAATATAACCACAGAAATCAGCCCTATCGTAGGTACAGAAAAGCAAAGCGAAGATTTAGTTATGTGTTTGCTTAGTGAATTTGAGGAAGACCCAATAAAAATTTGGGATTCAAACATTTTCGGAAAATCTCTTCACAACCTTGTTAACGAAGGTCTTCATACGAAACTTTCACGAATGCCTAATGATGCAAGAATGAGATTACAAGAAACTCTTGAACGCGTTATAAACGAGGGCTGTAGCGGACTTATTTGCATAATTTTATAAAGGAAAAGAGCACCGATTATTCAGTGCTCTTTTTATCATTATTAATAACATTGGCAAGGGGATTTGAGCTAATCGCATTTTCAATCTGCTTGTCGGCAACATGGGTATATATCTGTGTTGTGCCGAGATTTGCATGACCCAGAATTTCCTTTAACACTCTTATATCGACTCCACCTTGTTGATACATAAGTGTAGCGGCAGTATGGCGCAGCTTGTGCGTAGAAAATCCCATTCCCGAAAATCCGGCTTTTTCTAGATAAGTATTTACTAAATGTTGTACGGTTTTATTACTGATTCTACGTTTGTTTCTGCTTATAAACAGTGCATTGGCGTGGCTTGGAGGAATATTTGTTTTTGGCCTAACTACCAAATATTTGTTTAGTGCATCAACACAAGCTTTATTAAGATAAACAATACGTTCTTTATTTCCTTTACCAAGCAGTCTTAACGAACCGTCTGCGCTTATATCGGTAAGATTTATTCCGCAAAGTTCGGAAAGTCGCATACCGCAGTTTAAGAAAAAGGTTAAAATACAGTAATCACGCTCTTTATTAGGTCCGTCCACGGTACCCAGAAGTTTTAACGATTCTTCCAATGATAAATGGCGGGGGAGGGACTTTTTAATTGCGGGAGTTTCCAAAAGCAAAGCAGGATTGTTCTCAATCAAATTTAAGTGTGAATGTAAATATTTAAAGAAAATTCTAAGCGTAGAAGCTTTTCGTGCGCGTGCGGCAGTACCGTTATCGCGTTCGGTTTTGCAGTAAACCAAAAATGAGTGCAAATCCTGCAAAGTAACCGTTCTTATAAGTTCAATATCAACATCATTAATTTCAATTTCAGAAAAATCCGTTTCTTTAGAGACCTTGCCGCGAATAATTTTTAAAAATCTGAAAAAAGTAACGAGGTCGTGATAATATTCTTGGACGGAACGGGAAGATTTTCCTTTGATAGATTCACTGTAGGACAAGAAATCCCGAATCATTTGTGGCGAATTATACAAAACTTCAAATTTCATATTCCGTTACACCTCATTTTTAATTATACAAAACTTTTAACTCCGTGTCAATTAATTTATAAAAGGCAAGTGTTTTTATGGTTGTATAAGTATACATTTCATGAACCAACTAGTTTCATAAAAGCTACAGTTTATTAATAAAAACAGCATAAATTACTAATGATTAATTTTAATTACTTGAGTCAGTTTTATTAACACATACTAAGTATCATCTAAATAAAACTGATTAAAGTTGCTATTTGTAATTTTTGTCGAAAATGAGTCAAAAAGCAAAACATTACTCAAATATAAATATTTTTATAAAGGAATTATATGTTTAAAGCTAAATTATTTAAGTGTGACAAAGGTATTGAATTTTAATCTCTGGATTAGAGCCTTATATAATATAGGAGTAATAAAGGATATGTAATAATTAGAAAATTAACTTGATATACTTACCAATAACCAAAACAGGCTCTTTTCTCCTCCCTCAATTATACAAAACATTCATTTTGTATAATTCGCAACATAGTTTTTAAAGTACTTTCCTTTTTTAAAAAATAACACCGCTTTGCTTTATGCAAAGCGGTGTTTAAATCAATTTTTATATTCTAAAGGATTTACAAGATATTTTATTTCGCCAAGATACTTTAGTGAACTTAAAATATTCGGCATTAAAGTTCCGAATTCACTTCTCTTATATTTTATATCTGTTGAGATAAACTGTGAACCTAATCCCGTTTTTGAATCAAGTGCGATATATACGTATTTGTCACACTGCTTATAATAATATATCCAGAATCGCTCATCAAATGTAAAGGCATATTGCGCACCTTTATAAATTAAATTATTTTGAGCAAATTCTTCAAATGCTGCCTGGTCTTCGTATGTTATAGGAAACATTAAAATCACCTTTCCTTTCTTTTATAAAATTGTAGCAAAAGCTATAATAAAAGTCAATACTATTCGAATGATAATTTATTTATAATTTTACCATCTAAATTTTTAAAAGTAAACTTGTTGTTATCAAAAATTATATACCCACGCTGTGTGTTTTCTTTAGGGATAGATACCGAACCGGGATTAATATAGTAATACCCTTCCCTTTTTTCGCATTTTGTTACGTGTGTATGTCCATTGAGTAAGATATCACCATCATTAAATTTTGGAGGGTTTTCACAGTTGTAGATGTGACCGTGAGATGCATAAATTATTCTGCTACCACATTGTAAGACAGCATAATCAGCCAAAATTGGAAAATCAAGTACCATTTGGTCAACTTCCGTGTCACAGTTTCCTCTAACTGCAAGAATTTGTGATTTTCTTTCATTTAACAATGAAATTACAGTTTTGGGCGCATATTCAAGAGGTAAATCATTACGGGGGCCATGATATAAAATATCCCCTAGAAGTAAAATTTTATCGGCATTTTCTCTATCGACAGCTTCTAGAAGTTTTCTACAATAAAATGCTGAACCGTGTATATCAGATGCAATTAAAATTTTCATAAAACTACCTCAACTTATTGTTTTTATAATATGACTTCATATAGATAAATAAATGTAAAGAAGAAACTTGGTAAGTAAACGATACATGTTAATATGTCGATAATAAAGCCCTTAACCGACCAATTCTTTTTGCGCTTTTTTATATAGAGGATAATTAAAATAGCAAATAAAAGAAAACAAGTTAATCCAATGGTTTTACTAGTAGTAAATTCAATAGGATATTTTGAAATTTCACCAAAAGCAACTATTGAATACCACATTATAGTACAAACGATACCTAGTCCGCCGATTGCTGACAAAACTAACGATAAAAATGAAGTTTTAATACTACAATATGCTTTAACAGTTTTAGAAAATATTAAACAAAAAACTGCTGAAATTAATAAGCTTCCCCCTGACAAAATAAATACTGCAGGTAAACCGTTAAATAAATTAAAAGTTAAAAAGTATGCTGTAGGTGTATCAGCACCGCCAATTATACCTACATAACCATGAAACTGTGTATATATCATAAGAGCAATAATTGGTGTTATTATTCCAATAAAAAATAAAACAAAGCCGGTAATCAGTACTAATATTGAATTTCGTTTAAAGTACATTTTTATCACAACCGTTCCTTGGCTTTCTCTGACGCGGGAGCTGTCTGCGAAGCTGATTGAGAGAGAACTGCCCCTCCGTCACGGCTTTGCCGTCAACCTCCCCAGTCAAGTGAAGGCAGTTGTTTTCAACTTTTGGAAGTCATTTCCACAAGTTGAGTTTTCCACATAACAACAAGTTTTTTCTTGTATTTAATATAACATTTTCCGTTGAATTTTTCAAGATATATATGAAAATAGAGTTATCCCAAAATCACGAGATAACTCTATTTTTGATGGTATGACAGAAATCATACCGACACACCCAAAATCATACTAAAGAAAATGTAGTTAAAAACTTTGTTTTTAAGCAGTAACTATGCCTAAAGTATGACGGTTATTTCTGCCTTGCAGATTGATATACTTTAACTTTGAGATCAAAGTATATAATCCGTTATACAGTCATACCAATGAACATAAGTTTCTCCGTTAATAATAAGTTGTTCGTTATTGGGGAGTTGTTCACTCCATTTCTTTTTATAACGTTTTATTGCCCAATCATCACGGTTGAATCTACGCCAAAGAATTGTTCTTCCGTTCTCATCAATATACTGTTCTATTGCAATCGCATTGTTAAAATGTCCCAACTCCATTACACATACTGTATCAAAACTCTTTTTACCTATTTTAACTTTGAAACTCCCTACAATGTCGATAACTTCAGTATCGACTGTTTTGGTAATGTTATTTGCGGTGCGGTTTATAATTCCCTTGGGTTTCAATTCAGTTTCGTTTCCGCAATTATCTTCACCAAAACCCCAATTGTTCATGAAAATTTCACCATCAAGGAATGTTATAGTCTTTTTTACATCATTTTCTTGATGAGTTTCAGATAAATATCGGCAATGTGTATCAGTCAATTGCGCAACGAATACTCTTTCGTTTTTTCTATTATTTTTTATATCGTGCTGAATGCTCGTTATTTCGACACCTTCAATACCGTGAACTTCCGCTTTGCCTATTACGCTAACTTCAGAATACTCATCACATTTTTTAGTTTCAAAATCATACAATCCCCAAGTTGTTTTTTCTCCGAGTTTTGGTATAATACTCAAACCTTGAAGTTCCTCACATTTTACAGTAAAGGGTGTTTTCGATAAAGGAGTGATTTTATAATCAGGTAATCTATCTGGTAGTTTATTCATAACATCTTCAACCTTTCTAGTATAAGTGTTTGTTGGATATATCCTTTTGAAATTTTGCTTAGCGGTATATAAGCGACTTTTAACAGTTCCAATAGGAATACTCAAACTCGCAGCAATTTCAGTTTGAGGCAACTCTTTCCAATATGATAGATAAAGAATTTGTTTATCTTTATCACCCAGTGCCTCCAATATATCGCCGACTGTATTATCCTCAACATATCCAAATCGTGTTTGCGAAAGCTTAAATTCGTTTAATTCTTCTATAGGTATTTCTAAATCTTTAGATTTTTTCCTAAAATAATCATTACACTTATGTCGTGCAATACCTATTATCCACGCTTTGAAAGATGCTTCTGTTTTAAGCTGGCCAAAGTTCTTAAATGCGGTTAAAAATACCTCTTGCAAAATATCTTCCGCATCTGAAACATTTGGAATTCTAAATTTCACAAATCGTTCAACAGACGACTGATTACAGAAAAGCAAATCTTCAAATTTAGACATCGCCACACCTCCAATAAGTTCTTTAAAACCGGTTTCACTTATATAGTCGAAAAAACACGCCAAGAGGTTCATTGATAATAAATTTTATTGTCCCTATTGTAGCGCAAGCATAGCATAAAAGCGGCGGGAAATCAATGCGAAGCATTGTATGTAATCCACCGTAGGTGGTATGTAATCATTTTCGCAAGAAAATGTATATAATCAATCCGAAGGAAATGTACCTGCGGTGATGACATACACGCTAAAGCGTGATTACAAACGCCTGACGGCGATTACATACCAATCCTTCGGATTGGATAAAAATAAAGGACTACCGAAGTAGTCCTTTATTTTTTGTCTCTCGTGTCCAAAAAAGAACTGGTGAGAAACCCTTGATTTTACTGGGTTTTCCCCAGTTTTTCTTTACAAATTAATTATACCATAAAAAATAACTTTCCGCAACATAAGAATGCAGAAAGTTATTCCTTTTTTTACACTGATTACATACACAATTCTTTTTTCTCTTTATTTTTGCGATTATGCTTAAAACGTATTACCAAAGCAGACATTATCTGCGGCTCGTTTTATCCGATAAATCCCCATATACAGGCGTTGCCAAGCCAAAGCCTCCTGAAACGGTGAGTATTTGTCCTGTAGTATAGGCGGATTCGTCACTTGCAAAATAAAAGACCGCCTCGGCAATTTCCTCGGGAGTTCCCATTCTTTTTAAAGGAATGTGTCGCAAAAACAGTTCTCTAAATTCCTCTGTCAGATTTTTCTCTACCGCATCGGTAGCTGTCATTCCCGGAAGAACTGCGTTGCATCGAATGTTATTCTTTGCTTCGTGCACCGCGATCAATTTGGTGAGATAATTGATGGCTGCTTTACTTGTTCCATACGCCACCTGGGAAATATCGGGGACAAGTCCACCTACAGAGGAGATATTAATGATGCTTCCTCCCCCTTGCTTGGACATATATTTAACAACCTCTTTACTGCCCATAAACACACTTCTTAAATTTATATTTACGGTATCCAGAAAAACTTCGGTATCGGTGTTCCGAAAATCAAGGTCTTTTCCGGGATTTGATGTGCCAAAGTTATTGACAAGCACATCAATACGCCCTGCACTTTTTATGACTTCTTCCACCATAGAAGTATACGATTCCGGCTTTCCGGCATCGTTATAAACGTATTTTACTGTATACCCCTGCAAAATAAGCTTATCTGCTTCTTCTTTGGCAAGATCCAAATTCCTCGCCGCCATATAAACGCAGGCGCCTTCTTTTGCGCAAGCCTTAACAATAGCAAGACCGATACCTCTGGTAGACGCTGTAACCAAAACGACTTTATCCTTTAATCTCATATACTTACTCCTTTATTCTTTTTGTAAATTCTCGGCAATAAAAATACAATAAATATACCTATAGCAACACAAATAATTTCAATAAAACTGATAAGTTTAATGGAATTCACGGCGGAGACGGTTTCCGTTAAACCGCTTTCTACATTAGCCGTGACACGATTGGTAAACAATGGTACGAACACAGCTACACCGAGAGGAGCTGCCAGATCCCTGAAAAGTCCGTAGGTGCCCATTCCTGAGCCAGCAATTTCGTTCGGCACACCCGATAGAACTACCTTCATAAAAATAGTAGCATTACCGCCCAATCCAAATCCTAAAATACCAAGTGCAGCCGCCAGCAACACCACGGAGGAATCCGTAGTAAATAACAGCATAAGCGCACAACCGATACCTGTAAGAGTCAATGAACCGGCGAGCACATATTTTGGCTCATATTTATCTGCAATAGGTCCTATCAAAACAGAGCCCAAAGCCATTCCGATATACATAATGGAAATAGCGTACCCGGATATAACAGTGTTTTCCGGTTGCGTGTAGTTGACAAACACAATGATATTCGTCATATTCGCCTGCATAAGTCCTTGCGTCAAAAATAGCGCGAGTACTGAAAAAATGAACACCTTGCGTTTCATAAAATCCCATTGCAAAATCGGATTTTCCGCCCTTTTTTCAGCAAATAATAGACCGAAAAGCGATAGAACGGCTGCTACTAAAATCAAAATAAACAAATTGGATGTCCAACCAAAGTTTTGCCCGAAGGACGGTAGACAAAGAAGAATGCCAAAAAATATAAAAACAAACAGTGAACCTAATTTATCAAATCCCACGAGGTTATTCGGTTTCGATGAAGATTTTATAGGTATAAAAAAACATAACAAAAAGACAACGGCACATATGCCAACACACACCCACATCATAACGCGCCATCCGTAGAACTCAATCAATAAGCCGCCAAGTGTAGGGCCAAAAATGACAGCGCAACTGGATATAAGCATATAAAGCGAAAAGCCCTTTGCTTGTTTTTCGGGCGGAAATTCCGTTATGATATAGGCCATGACCACCGGTGCTATTGCGGCACTGCCGACACCAACAATAAAGCGCGCAATCAGCATAAAAAGGAGCGACGGTGCTACAGCTGTCAGAAGATTACCTATTAAAAACACCGCAATCCCGATGAGTAACGTGGTTCTGCGACCGATAACATCTCCCAGTTTACCAAGTATAGGAGCACCAGCTGCAGTCGATATAGCCATTGCCAGTGCCGTCCAAGTCGTGTTGTTATAATCAAGATTTAAGTTCTTTACAAAGGCGGGACCGAGCACAGTAGTGAATCCGCCTATAATACCAACAAGAAATGCTGCGAGAGCAAAGGGTACAAAACCCGACAAATAGTTTGCTCTATTGTTAGTATTCAAAAAATCACCTCGTTCTGTGGATAGTATAACCTGATAGGATGTATTTATTTGTTCATCTGTGGGCATACTTTCCATAGAAAGGAGGATTTGCTTTGGAAAAACGATTTTTTATTTGTGAGCATTGCGGCAACATTATCGTAAAGGTACGAGACGAGGGCGTTGCTGTGCAGTGTTGCGGAGAAAAAATGAAGGAAATCATTCCGGGAACAAGTGATGGCGCTGAGGAGAAGCATATTCCTGTTTATGATGTGCAGAATGGAAAAGTTACCGTTACCGTTGGTGAGGTTGCTCATCCCATGACACCCGAACATTATATTGAATGGGTATGCTTAGAGACCGAAGACGGACTTCAATATAAACTATTAAAGCCGAATATGGAACCGATCATTTCTTTTCTAATATCCGAAAAGGATAAAATAAAAGCGGTATACGCTTTTTGCAACAAACACAGCCTTTGGAAGGCATAATAAATCACAATAAGGAGAATGACTATGTCAATTATTAACAAAGAGGTTTCTGATTTTAAAACTTACGCGTTTCACGCAGGAGAGTTCAAGACCATTTCCAAGGAAGATATTCTTGGTAAATGGAGTGTTTTCTTTTTCTATCCGGCTGATTTTACCTTTGTTTGTCCTACCGAGCTTGAAGATTTGGCAAACAAATATGAAGAATTTAGAAACGTAGACTGCGAGGTGTATTCTGTATCCACAGACACGCATTTTGTGCATAAAGCATGGCACGATGCTTCCGAACGTATTAAAAAGATTAACTATCCAATGCTTGCCGATCCCACGCATGCGATCTCGAAGGATTTTGAGGTTCTCATTGAGGCAGACGGTTTGGCTGAGCGTGGCACATTTATCATCAATCCCGAAGGCAAAATTGTAGGCTATGAGGTAACGGCCGGAAATGTCGGCAGAAACGCAGAAGAGCTTTTCCGTAAAGTACAGGCATGCCAATTTGTCTATGCACACGGTGATCAGGTGTGTCCTGCCAACTGGAAGCCGGGTGCCGAGACATTAAAACCCAGTCTTGACCTTGTGGGTCAGTTATAATGGAGAGCACAAAAAACTATACTCCCGATAATTTATACGATGTGGTCGTGGTAGGCGGCGGTCCTGCAGGGCTCACCGCCGCACTATATCTTGCGAGGGCTAAATACCGCGTATTAGTCCTGGAAAAAGAGCAGTTTGGTGGACAGATCACCATCACAAATGAGGTGGTAAATTATCCGGGACTTGGAAAAGTAAGCGGCAAGGCACTCACCGAAACTATGCGCCGTCAGGCAGAAGCCTTTGGAGCCGAGTTTCTGTTGGCAGAAGCCACCGACTTGGATATAGATGGCGATGTAAAAACTGTTCATACCAACCGCGGTGATTATGACTGTTTCGGTATTTTAATAGCAACCGGTGCGCATCCGAGAACGATCGGGTTTAAGGGCGAAGAAGAGCGCAAGGGACGCGGCGTGGCATATTGCGCCACCTGCGACGGAGAATTTTTTACCGGAAAAGAGATCTTCGTTGTCGGCGGCGGTTATGCTGCCGCTGAGGAAAGCGTATTCTTAACAAAATTTTCCAGACATGTAACGATCCTCATCCGCGGCGATGATTTCACCTGTGCGGCAGCAGTGGCAGAGCCAGCTAAAAAACACGATAAAATCACCATTTTGACCAATACGGTCGTGGAAGAAGTGTCGGGCGAAAACGGACTCGATTATATCCGTTATAAAAACACCAAAACCGGTGAGGTTACAGAATACTGTGCAGACACCGGAGACACCTTCGGTGTATTTGTGTTTGCCGGATATTCTCCCGATACTGCGCTGATTAAGGGCATTGCCGAGTTGAATGAGCAAGGATATGTCATCACCGACACGGCGCGAAAAACCAATATTGATGGACTGTATGCTGCCGGTGACGTATGCATTAAACCGCTTAGGCAGGTTGTCACAGCAACCGGAGATGGCGCTTTGGCAGCTACAGAACTTGAAAAATATGTTACAGCCATACAGAGAAAAACAGGCTTGCGCCCCAAACCACCCGTAGCTAAAGAACAGGATAATGCCGCTGTAACTGAAAGTGTTCACCCGACGGATTTTTCAGGTGAAACCTTTACCGCTGAGATGAAAGAGCAGTTAGAAGGCGTATTCAGTAAAATGGAGCGTAATCTAATTCTTAAACTGTTTCTTGATAACCGTCCTATTTCAGCCGAGTTAGAAAGTTTTACCACAAAACTTGCATCTCTATCGGACAAACTTACGATGACAGTAGTAAAAAGAAACGATTCAAGCAACGGAGCTCCTTGCGTGAGGGTTTGTCTTGAAAACGACGAGGATACCGGTGTTGCGTTTCACGGTGTTCCCGGTGGACACGAATTTACCTCCTTTATTCTTGGTCTTTACAACGCTTCCGGTCCGGGGCAAAAAATCGACGATCAGACCTACCGAGAAATTAAAGATATTAAGAATTCAGTGGATATGAAGGTATTGGTATCATTATCCTGTACAATGTGTCCCGATCTGGTCGTTGCCTGTCAACGTATCGCAACAGAAAATCCCAATATCCGTGCCGAAGCATACGATCTTCAGCATTTTGAAGAACTCAAAAACAAATACAATGTGATGAGCGTGCCTTGCCTTGTTATTAACGATGATAAGGTTTCATTCGGTAAGAAAAATATAAATCAAATTATAGAGTTGATTGGTAATATTTAAAACATTTGATATTTAACTATTATACCGCTTGAAGAAGGAACTCATCCGGTTTCTGCACATCTCTTAATTGCGCAGACTTGATAATTTTTTACAGGCAAACTGAATTCTCAGTTAAAGGCACATTTAACTTTTCGAAAAGTGCCTTTGCCGTGAATATGCAAAATACCTTCCAAGATTTTATTAATCAATTTTTATGCCTACTCCTCGTCAAGCGGAAACAGAGGCTCGACGATCTCTGCCCCACCTTTTATAAAGATTCTTAAATTTAAATCTTTGGTCACATGAATGGAATTAACAATTCTGTGAATGATGGCATCATCAAACTCGGTCATTAGCCCGATTAATCCTGCAAAATGACTTGTAGGACATAACGCCTTCATTGTACATCTTTTCACAGACAGTGAAGCCAATTAAGTAATCGAGTTCATCATAAGCGTCCGATTTCATCTTTCCTCCATCCTTTCAAAGAATATCTAATACAACTTAATAAGAACGGAGTGTTTTACTATTTCCCACTTTCGTGGCCCCTATGAAATAATAAATATCCCCCCGTATAACGGGGGGTATTTCAGTTTCGGGCATAGCCCTAAACAATACTGGCGGCGCACAAGTGCGTTTTTAGATTGGCCTGCCAGCCATGCAACGTTTACTTACTACCCATAAATGGGTCCCGCGGGTCG